>JALYZW010000066.1 GCA_030945725.1 Verrucomicrobiota bacterium
TATCCGACAGCGCTCGGGGTGCGGCCAAGAAGCGCTGACACTTCCGAGCCCGCTTGTGAAAAACGGAAAATGTTGTCGATGAACAACAAAACGTCCTGGTTCTTTTCATCACGGAAATACTCTGTCATCGCGAGAGCAGACAACGCGACTCGCAAACGAGCGCCCGGAGGCTCGTTCATTTGGCCGTAGACGAGCGCCACTTTCGATTTGCTGAGGTCATTTTGGTCGATGACGCCCGCTTCGCTCATCTCGGTGTAGAGATCGTTCCCTTCGCGTGTCCGCTCACCCACTCCGGCGAACACTGAAAACCCGCCATGACCCTTCGCGATGTTATTGATCAACTCCAGGATGACGACCGTCTTGCCGACACCGGCGCCCCCGAACGCGCCCACTTTGCCGCCCTTCGTGAACGGGCAGATTAAATCGATCACCTTGATGCCGGTTTCGAGGATGGTGCTGCCAGTGTCCTGGTCCGTCAGCTCCGGGGCCTTGCGGTGAATCGGGTAGCGTTTCGTGTAAGTGACCGGGCCGCGGCCATCGACGACATCGCCTGTGACGTTAAACACGCGGCCGAGAGTCCCCTCGCCAACCGGCACGGTGATCGGGCCGCCCGTGTCACTCACCGACATGCCGCGTTTGAGGCCTTCAGTGGACGACATGGCGATCGAGCGGACCCAGTTTTCGCCGAGATGCTGCTGCACTTCGAGCGTCAGCTTCGTCGGGTTGCCATTCACTTCGAACTCGATCTCGAGCGCGTTATAGATGCTCGGTAACTCCGTCGTGTTCTTAAACTCGACGTCCACCACGGGACCGATCACCTGCACAATATTTCCTGTATTCATAAGTCTGTGTTACGTGCCGACGGCCATCTGCGCGGTCGAGATTTCGAGAAGCTCAGTCGTGATGCTGGCCTGCCGCATTTTGTTATATTCCAGCGTCAGATCCTTGATGAACTGCTGCGCATTGTCGGTCGCGTTTTTCATCGCGACCATGCGCGCGCTGTGTTCGGAGGCGCGCGCATCGAGCACCATCTGATAAACTTGATAGTGAAGGTAATACGGCAGCATCACATCGAGGACGCTCTCCGGCGATGGCTCGAAAATGTAGCCGAGCATTGGATCGTGACTGCCGTCAGTGGTGACAGGCGTTCCGTCCGCGCCGTCCTTCGGCAACTCGAAGCTCGAGATCGGAAGGAGCTGACGCACGGTCGGACGTTGATTGATCGTGTTGACGAAATGGGTGAAGAGAACCGAAACCCGATCCACCTCGCCGCTAAGAAACCTCTCGGTGGCGAACTTCGCGATCTCTTTCGTTTCGACGAACGTTGGTGCGTCTTTTAGTTCGAAATCGGCCAGCAATTCGCGCCGCGTGCGGGCCACAAATTGCCGTGCCTTGCGCCCGGCGACAACGTAACCGGTCTTGTTCGCGTCGAAGTTTGCCGCCTCGCGCAAAAGATTCGTGTTCAGCGCGCCGGCCAGCCCTTTGTCCGTGCTGAGCACAATCACGAGTTCCTTCTTTACCTCGCGAATCTGGAGAAGCGGATGCGCCTTCGGATCGGTGCGTTGTTGTAGCGAAACGAGCACGCGATTCATCAGCGTCGAATAAGGGCGACCGCCGAGCGCGGCGTTTTGCGCGCGGCGCATCTTCGAAGCGGCGACCATCTGCATCGCCTTCGTGATCTGCGCTGTGTTTCGGATCGATTTGATCCGCCGCCGAATGTCCTGGGTGTTTGCCATCTGATCGGGCTGAGCTGCGGAAGTGCTAAACCGGGTTCGTCGCTTTGAACTCGTCCAGCGCCCCCGCGAGCTGCGCTTCGAGATCTTTATCGAGGGCCTTCTTTGACACGATCGCGGTCAGAACGCTTTCCTTCCGCGTCCGCAAATAATCCTGCAGCTTGACCTGAAAATCTTTCACCTTCTCGACCGGCACGGAATCGAGATAACCGTTCTGCATCGCCCACAGCACTGCGACCTGCTCTTCGACCGGGATCGGATTGTATTGGACCTGCTTGAACAACTCGACAATGCGCTGGCCGCGATCGAGCCGCGCCTTGGTGCCGGCATCGAGGTCGGAACCGAACTGCGCGAACGCAGCGAGCTCGCGGAACTGCGCGAGATCGAGTTTGATCTTCCCGGCGACCTGTTTGATCGCTTTGATCTGCGCGGCGGAACCGACACGGCTAACGGAAAGACCGACCGAAATAGCCGGTCGAACGCCTTGGTAGAAGAGATCCGTTTCGAGATAAATCTGACCATCGGTGATTGAGATCACGTTCGTGGGAATGTAAGCGGATACGTCGCCGGCTTGCGTCTCGATGATCGGCAAAGCCGTGACCGAACCGCCCCCCGCTTCCTCGGTGACTCGCGCACTCCGCTCAAGCAACCGCGAGTGCAAATAGAAGACATCGCCCGGATACGCTTCGCGGCCGGATGGCCGTTTCAACACGAGCGAAACCTGCCGGTAAGCGACGGCGTGCTTGGACAAATCGTCATAGATGATGAGCGCGTCCATGCCGTTATCCATGAACCACTCGCCCATCGCCGCGCCCGCAAACGGCGCGAGATACTGGTTCGTCGCAGTATCGGAAGCGGGCGCAGAAACGATCGTCGTGTAGGGCATCGCGCCATTCGATTCGAGGACGGCGAGTGAGCGCGCGACATTCGAGTTTTTCTGGCCGATCGCGACGTAAATACAATAGAGCGGACGAAAATCGGGGAGCTTCCCTTCCTCTCCCGCCTTGTTCAGGCGGGCCTGGCTGATGATGGTGTCGATCGCGATGGTCGACTTGCCGGTCGCGCGATCACCGATGATCAGCTCGCGCTGTCCGCGCCCGATCGGAACCATCGCGTCGATCGCCATAATACCGGTCTGCACCGGCTGATTCACGCTCTTCCGTTTGATAACGCCCGGCGCGATTTTTTCGACCGGGTAGGCCACGTCCGATTTGACCGGGCCTTTGCCATCAAGTGGACGACCGAGAGTATCGACCACGCGGCCAAGCAGCCCTTTGCCGACCGGTACCTGCAACAGTTTGCCGGTCGTCCGCGCTTCGTCGCCTTCGCGCACCTTGGTCGTGTCGCCGAGAAGGATCGCGCCGACTTCGGTTTCCTCGAGGTTCAACGCGAGGCCGACGACGCCACTCGAGAATTCAATCATCTCGTTGAGCATGACGTCGCTGAGGCCTTCGATGCGCGCGACGCCGTCGCCCGTGTCCCGCACGACGCCGACGTTGCTCTTAGTTGTCGAGGTCTTCAGGCCCGCGATTTGTGATTCGATATCTTCGAGGATGGTGCTCATAATTTGCTTAAAGGATTAAAGTTGCTGCTGCAGGCGCTGCAGCCGATTCCGCACGCTGCTGTCCCAGACATCGCTGCCCACGCGAATGCGCATTCCGCCGAGAAGCTCCGGGTTCACGACGAACTCGGTCGTGACATCGCTGCCATATTTCCCCTGAAGGTTCGCCGTCATTTCGCGGCGTGCGTCCTCGCCAATTTCCGTCGCGCTCTCCACCGTGGCCGAGCGTTTCTCGATCTCGAGTCGCAGCAGCCGCTTGTAAGCGTCGAGGATTTTCAGGTGATTACGCGGTTTCTTTTCCAATAACGACCGGACGAGGGACGCGACCCGGCCGTGATCCAGTTGGCCGTCAGTAAAGCTGGCGCGAAGGAGTTCCTTCGACATCTGCCGCGTCTCTTTGTTGATCTTCATCAGGGCGGTACGCTAGGAAGCGATCGAGCGAGCGGCCTCTTCCTGGAGACGCCGCTGATCTTCTGGCGTCAACACCTTGCCGGTCACTTTCGCGGTCGTGTCGATGACAAGCCGGCCGAGTTCGCGTTTCAGCTGCGTCATGGTGCGCTCGTGCTCGATTGCGCTCGCTTCTCGCGCCTTCGCGACAATCTGCTCCGCGAGGATGATCGCTTCCTGCTGTTTGCGTTCGGTGACGTGCGTGGCGCTTTCGCGCGCTTCGTCGATCATCTTCTGCGCCTGCGCGTTTCCTTTCGCGAGAATCTCCGCGTAGCGTGTCTCCGCTTCGGCGAGCTGCTGCTTGATCTTCTCTGCGTTCAGCAGGCCCTCGGCGATGCGCTGCCGCCGTTCCTCCAGAATTTGGAGAATTGGCTTATAGGCAAACCGCCGCAGGAGCAGCGCGACAATCACGAAGCTGATGACTTGCGACAGGAAAACCTTGGTGTCGAAACCGAAGGCCTCCCCGGTGTCGCGAATCATGTCGGTCGCGCCGGCAGCCATGAGAATTGCGATGCTCATATGGACAACAGTTCAGCGAGTTATCGCTGGTTATTTCGGGACGAGAAAGAGCGCGTAGAACACGATCGCTTCCGCGAGCGCGATGGCCAGAATCGCCTGAACAAGAATCGGGGTCGCCGCGCCGGGGTTGCGTCCTACAGCCGAGGCGGCGCCCATGCCGATGAGACCGACGCCAATGGCCGCGCCGAGCGCCGCCAGCCCTACGTGAATGCTTCCGCCGATTTCCGCGAGTATTGGTAGTATCATATTAGTGTCTGTTGGTTGTTTCATCGGCGGCCTCCGCGGGAACCACGGTCCGACTGCCGAAATTTTTAGTGGTGCGCTTCGTGCCCCGTTTCGTGTTGCGCGATGAGGAGCGTGAAGACGGCCGTCAGGAGCATGAAGACCAGTGCCTGAACAAAGCCGACCAGAAGCTCCAGAAAATAAAATGGAATGGGGATCAACCATCCGAGCGACGGCACAATGTGACTCATCGCTTCCAGCATGGTTTCGCCCGCGTAGATGTTGCCGAAGAGACGGAAGCTGAGCGAGATCGGCCGGAACAAGATCGAGACGACCTCGAGCCAGCCAACGATGAAAAAAATCACGATCATGAGCACCTTCAGGATGCCGGACGTCTCACCCTTCGGACCAAAGAGATGCTTAATCACGCCGCCGACGCCGTTCGCCTGGATGGCCCATACGATCCAGCAAACAAAAAATACGCACGCCATCGCGAAGGTGAGATTCAGATTCGCGTTCGCTCCGCGTAGCAATGGCCGGTCGATATGGAACGCGCCGGTGGCGGCATCGTGATGCCCCCAGCCGATCGTGCCGACGCCCGGGAGCAAGCCGAACCAGTTCAGGAAGAGGATGAAAATGAAGATCGTGGCGAAGAACCAAAAAGTCTTTCTGACGAGCTCGCGGCCGATCATGTTTTCTAGAAAATCGTAGAGGGTCTCAACGAGCCATTCCCAGAAATTTTGCGCACCGCTCGGCACCGGCTTGATGTTCCGCGTCGCCATTTGTGCGCCGATGATAATGGCAGCCGCCACGAGCCACGTGACTACCATCGAGTTCGTCACCGCGAGCTGGCTAATGTGAAAGAGCACGTCCGGTTTCAGCGGCACGCCTTCGCGTCCTTCCGTCGGCGCGGTCTGCTCCGGCGCAGCCAGCAGCGGTGTCGCGAGCCCTCCGATCCCGAAAAGAACCAGGGCGATCAACGACAGGAATGAAAAACGATGGCGCATTCTTTAGTCAATGCAGCGGCCCGTTCGATTCCGAAGGTGCGGCGGCCGCCGGGGCCACGCACTGAACCCAAGGGCTGCTTGCGTCGCGCATACCAAAGCGCGTTTCGAGAGGTTGACAAGCGCGTTTCAAATCTTTTCTGGCGCGGTGCAGCCACCTTCCTTTGCGGCGCCAAAATCGACCGAGAAAGCGGCAAAGCGCGGCCGCCACGAAGCCCAGACGGGCAACGTTATTTCGCCGAAACGTGCTCTGGAAAGCGCGCCGGCACGGGAGCATTTGCCGGCAGGGCCGCCCTGGAAATGGCCGGCGCCGACGCGATTGCCTCGTCGTAGTGCGACTCGAGAGCACGGATCGCGGCGCTCTGTTCGAAGTCCGCCGCGACGTACTCGCTCGCCAGCCGCCCGACTTCCACGAAGGTGTTCGGCGTGGCAATCAACTTCTTGATTGCCCCAGCCAGAGCCTCAAAGTCGCGCTCTTCGACGAGCAGGCCCGTGCGGCCATCTTCGACCGCCTCCGGAATTCCGCCATGCTTCGTTGCAGCGACCGCGAGGCCGGTCGACATCGCTTCGAGAATCGAGTTCGGAATGCCTTCCTGGTTTTGGTCCGGCGGCGTTTCGCTCGGATGAAGGAAAAGATGGGACGTAGCGTAGAGGTCCATCAATTCCGGCTGCGACACGAATCCGCGGAAATGCACCTTGTCTTGGATGCCGAGTTCCTCCGCCAGTTCTTCGAGATGCGCCTGCAGCGGGCCCTTTCCCGCGATGATCAGCTCGGCGTTCGGGTATTGCTTCTGCACAATCGCAAACGCGCAGAGCGTCGTCGCCACACCCTTCTTCGGAATCAGTCGGCAGGCCTGCAGGAAACGCCAGCGGCCGTTCGCCGGCGCCTGCCGCTGCACATAGGGAAACTGGCGGAGCGGCACGCCGGTGCGCGACAAACGGATCTTTTCCGGCGGACAACCGAGAGCGACGAGGCGCTCGACCAACGAGTTTGAGCGCGCCAGCACCAGCGCAGTCGCATTGAAGACCTCCCTCAACTTGTGCGGGTAATCGCGCATCTCCTGCTTCAGTCCGACGTCCGCGCCGTGAAAAGAAACGACGCAGGGCCGGTTCCATCGCTCGATGAAAGGCAGGAGATGCACGCCGGTGTGCCCGAAATAAATGTGCATCAGATCCGCGCCGCGCCGCTCCAGGAGTGACGACAGCATTTGATATTCTCCGCGATAAACGACCGGCGGCCGCCGCTCGACAAATTTCATCCAGCCGTGGCGGAACGGATTCATGTGCGGCTTCGGAATGATCTCCACATCCGAAAATGGGAACCGCTCCGGGTTCTGCAACCACTTCGTCATGATGAACGTCTCGTACGCCTCAAGCGAGCTGACCTGCCGGTAGATATGCAGCATTTCCGGCTTCAGAAATGTGGTGCAATAACTGGCTACGACGCGTTTTGCCATAAAAGGGTAGGATTCTTCCCGAGGTCGTACCCGTTGTCTACATAGTTATTCGGCTGCCGCGGTCTCCGCGGCCTGCGTGATATGTTCAGGTCGCTCGACTGGAAGGGCGGTGAACAGCCACTCCTCCAGCCGGGCGCGCAATTCTTCCAAGCCGATCCCCGCCGCGGCGCTCACGGGGACGATTTCCACGTTGGCGAACCGCGCACGCAGCGTCTCCAGATTCTCCGACGCCGCCGGCAGATCCGTTTTGTTCGCAATAATTCGCCAAGGCCGCTCTGATAATCGCGAATCGTAAAGATCGATCTCGCGGCGCAGGTTTTGGATGTCGCTGATCGGATGACGGCCCTCGCTGCCGGCCACGTCTACCACGAACAGCAGCAGCCGGCATCGCGTGATGTGGCGCAGGAAATCGTGGCCGAGACCGACGTTGCGATGAGCGCCTTCGATTAATCCAGGAACGTCGGCGATCGAAGCGCGGCGAAAGTCATCGAACTCCACCACGCCGACGATCGGGTGCAAAGTCGTGAATGGATACGGCGCGACCTTCGGATGCGCCGCGGAAATCTTTCCGAGCAGCGTCGACTTTCCAGCGTTCGGATAACCAACCAGCCCCGCATCGGCCATCGTCCGCAGCTCGATCAGGAAATGCCCCTGCTCCCCTTCCTCGCCCTCGGTGTATTGCACCGGCGCGCGGTTCTTGGAGCTCTTGTAATGGACGTTCCCCTTCCCGCCTTTCCCGCCCGCGCAAAGCACGAATTCGTCACCGTCGGCCGCGAGGTCGGCGATCGGTTCGGTCAACTCCGGCTCGATTGCCGGTTCGGGCACGAACTCTTCCAGCGGTTTCTGTTTTGCGAAATCTACGAACCCGGAGCCGGTGTCTTCGACCGGTCGAACGGCCGGCGCCGGAGCGCGGTAGACGATTGTGCCGATCGGCACCTTGAGAATTTTATCCTCCGCCGCGCGGCCGTACATTTTCTTGCCCATGCCGTGGCCACCGTGCTTCGCCTTGGCGATCGGCTCGTAAAACAAGCTCGAAAGATTGTCCGTGTGAACATCGGCACGCAGGATAATGTCGCCGCCGCGTCCGCCATCACCGCCATCGGGGCCTCCGCGCGGCACGAATTTTTCGCGCCGAAAGCTGACGCAACCCCGCCCGCCGTCACCCGCCTGCGCAAAGATTTTTATCCGATCGACAAACATCCCGCGGGCAAGATGCCACCGCGGACGCAGACTGTCACCCTACCGGCGGAGCAAGGACCTGTTCGTAAAGCTGCAGGGTCTCTTTCGCGATCGCCGACCAACTGAATTTTTCTTCCGCGCGCCGGCGACCCGCGCGCCCAAAACGCGTCCGAAGCGGCTCGTCGGCCATGAGCGCATTGATCGCGTTCGCGAGGTCGCACGCGAACTTCTCTGGAGCTCGTGGTTCAAACGGGCTCGCCTCCATCTGATCGAGCGGCACGAGTAAACCCGTTTCTCCGTGCACAACCACTTCCGGAATCCCGCCAACCGCGCTGGCCACGACCGCGGTTTCGCACGCCATCGCCTCGAGGTTGATGATTCCAAATGGCTCGTAAATCGAGGGGCAACAAAACACCGCCGCGTGCGAATACAGCTCGCGCACCGTCGCCTTGTCGACCATTTCGTCGATCCAAATGACGCCGGCACGCTTCGCTCGCGCGGCGGTAATCGCGCCGACCATTTCGGCTGCAATCTCCGGCGTGTCGGGCGCGCCCGCACAAAGCACGACCTGAAACGTATCGTCCATCCATTCGATTGCGCGGACGAGATGCACGATCCCTTTCTGGCGCGTGATCCGTCCGACGAAGAGGACGTACGGCCGTCGCGGATCGATGCCGAACCGGACGAGCGCGTCGGTCGTTTGCGTTTTCCGATATTCGTCCAAATCGATGCCGTTATGAATGACGTGCAGTCGGCCAGGCTCGACCGCGAAGAGCCGCTCGATATCCGCTTTCGTGTCCGCCGAAACGGCAATGACCGCGTCCGCCATTTCCAGAGCAGTCCTCTCCAGCCAGACCGTGAAATCGTAGCCGCCGCCGAGTTGCTCGCGTTTCCACGGCCGCATCGGTTCCAATGAATGGACCGTGACGACAAGAGGCAGCCCGTAATTAAGCTTCGCGAGGATACCGCCGAAATGGCTGTACCACGTATGACAATGCACGAGGTCCGCGTCGATTCCCGCCGTGTTAAAATCGGTGCACCGGCGGATCGCGCCGAAGATAGGCCGCAGCCGTTTCGGGCAGGCGAACTCCGCGGCGTCGAGATCGAATCCGCGCACCTCCAGATTGACGTTCGCCTCCCGTTGCTCGCCAAAGCAGCGGACCTCTACGGAGATGGTTTTCGCCAGCTCCCGCGACAAATAGGCCACGTGCACGCCGGCGCCCCCGTAGACATTCGGCGGATACTCGTTCGTCAGGAACAGAGCTTTCATGCGCCCGTCGCCTAGCTTTCTTTGCCCGCGCGGACCAATAGCACCGGCACCTCCGCCTTGTGCCGAACTTCATTGATCGTGCTGCCGTAAATCAAATCGCCGAGCAGCCGGTGCCCGTGCGTTGTCATCGCGATCAGGTCGCAGCGTTCGTCGGCCGCAGTCCGCAGGATGCCGGTGGGAGGGTGACCGAGTGCTAGCCGCGTCGTCGCCTTTAATCCGCGGCTGCGGAGCGCGTCGGCCGAGTTTTCCAGGTAGACGCGGTCTTCCTTCATCTCGTCGGATTCGGCCAACTTAAGCCGGTCGTAGTTCCGCGCGGCAAAACCGTCCGCCACGTGGACGAGCAACAGCTCCGAACCGTGGAGCGGAGCGAGCTCGGCGATGTGCGCAAGGAGCGCCTTGTCCCAACGGCTGTTTTCGAGGGCGACGAGAATCTTGCGGTACATGTTTCGGCCTAACGAGTGGCGAAGTGAGCGGTTGTCCAATCGGTTAACCCCGACCAATCGAAGAGATATTTCGCGTTCAGGACCACGATGATTCCGGCGGTCAGCCATGCCAGAACCTGCAGCCAACGCGGCGCGGTAAATTCTCCCATTTTTCTTCGGTCGCTCGTGAAGAGCACGAGCGGGATGACCGCAAACGAAAGCTGCAGACTGAGCACGACCTGGCTCAGCACGAGCAGTTTCGCGGTTCCGCTCGCGCCGGAAATCGCGGCCACGATCACGGCGGGAATGATTGCAACGAGGCGCGTAATCAAACGCCGCAGCCATGGCCGCAATCGAATGTTCAGAAAGCCTTCCATCACGATCTGTCCGGCCAGCGTGCCGGTGAGCGTTGAGTTTTGCCCGGAGGCGAGAAGCGCGAAGGCGAAAAGAGTGCTCGCGACGCCGACTCCGAGCATGGGCGAAAGCAGCTTGTAAGCGTCCTGGATCTCTGCGACCTGATTTTGTCCCCGGGTATGGAAAGTAGCCGCTGCCACGATCAAAATCGCGGCGTTGATGAAGAGCGCGAACATCAGCGCAAAGGTGGAATCGAGCGTCGCGAATTTGATCGCTTCGCCTTTCCCGGCGCTGGTCTGCTCGTATTTCCTCGTCTGCACGATGGAGGAATGAAGATAGAGATTATGCGGCATCACGGTTGCGCCGAGAATACCGATCGCGACGTAAAGCATGTCGCGGCTCCGGACGATATTCTGGTCGGGCAGAAACCCTTTCAGTAAGGCGGCGACATCGGGTCGGGAGAACCAGACTTCGAGGAGAAAGCAGGCGCCAATCATTAAAATCAGACCGACCACAAATGCCTCGATGTAGCGAAAGCCTTTGGTCTGCAGATACATGACGGCGAAAACGTCGAGCGCGGTCAGGCAAACCCCTACGATGAGCGGCAGCCCAAAGAGCAGATTCAAAGCAATCGCGGAGCCGATGATCTCCGCGAGATCGCAGGCGCAGATCGCCAGCTCGCAAATGAGCCAGAGGCAGAATGAGACGGGCGGCGAATAGTGATCGCGGCACGCCTGCGCCAGGTCGCGTCCGGTCACGATGCCCAGCCGCGCGCAAAGCGATTGCAGGAGAATCGCCATCAAATTCGAAAGCAAAATGACGCTCAATAACGCGTAACCGAACTGTGATCCGCCGGCCAGATCGGTGGCCCAGTTTCCCGGATCCATGTACCCGACGGCGACAAGATAACCCGGACCGGAAAAGGCGAGGAGCTTCCGCCAGAAGCCCGCATTCGCGCCGATCGGAATCGTGCGATGGATTTCCGGCAGGCTGGGCGATCCGGCCTCCAGCCGCCAGTCCGCGCGGCGTGAGATCGGTTCCGACATGGGAACACGATCTTCAATTTCGGTGCGTGGCGCGAGCGAGAAAACGGCCGCCGTGTTTTCGAGGCTGACGCGCCGGCCAAAAAGCTTCCCGCTTCCCGCGACTTTTCTCATGATGCGGCGATGGCAGTGCGCCGATTCAGTTCTGCGGTCCTCGCGATGGACATCGGCACCTCGTCGTTGCGCACCGCGCTTTTCGACGGAACCGCGCGGCGCATCGCCGACACGACGGCGACCCGAAAATATCAGGTCAACTATACGAGCGACGGCGGTGCAGAACTGGACTCGGGTGTTGTGCTGCGCGCGGCTAAGAGCTGTGTTCGCTCCACTTTGCGCGCCGGCGCAAAGGCGCGGATCGCGGCGGTTAGTGGCTGCGGATTCTGGCATAGCCTGCTCGGGTTGAACGCTGCTCGGCAGCCGATCACGCCGATCTGGACCTGGGCGGACACGCGCGCGAATTCCGACGCGGAGCGTCTGCGCGAACGCTTCGATGAGCGAGCGATTCAGCAGCGCACCGGTTGCATGCTGCGAGCCCCCTATTGGCCGGCAAAATTGTCGTGGATCCGCCGCACGAATCCGCGGCTTTTTGGCCGTGTTCGTCGATGGGTGTCGGCAGCGGAATGGCTTTATCTCGAACTTTTTGGCGTGGAGTTGTGCAGCTTTTCGATGGCCAGCGGAACTGGCCTTTACAATCTGCGGCGCGCGGATTGGGACGCAGGACTTCTGGAATGGTGCGGCCTCTCGCGTGAACAATTGAATCCGATCGGCGATCGCCCCGGGCGGGCGAGGCGCGTCGCCGGCGCGCTGTGCGAGGCGGAAGTCTTTGCCGCCATCGGCGATGGCGCGGCCGGCAACCTCGGCTCCGGCGCGGATCGGCGGGGCGTGATCGCGGTAAATATTGGCACGAGCGCCGCGGTGCGGATGACCGAATCGCGCACCGCGAAAGGACGATTGCCATTCGGATTATTCCGACACGCGGTGGATGGAACCCGGGCGGTCATGGGCGGTGCGATCAGCAACGCCGGTAATTTGCATCAGTGGTGCGCTCGCGAGCTACGCGCCGCGCCGGACGGGCCGCTCGCCCGGAGCGCGGCGGCTGAAAACGACCTCGTGCTCGTTCCGTTTTGGGTCGGCGAACGAGCGCCGTCCTGGCCTCCCGATCTCGGTGGCGCGATGATTGGTCTCCGACAATCAACCGCCGCCGCTCAAATCGAAAGCGCTGCGACTTCCAGTGTTTTTTACCGTCTCGCAGAAATCCTGGCTTTGATCGAAGCGGCAACCGCGCCGGCGAAGGAGATCGTCATTTCCGGCGGCATCGTGCATGCGCCCGACGCGCTCCGAATTCTTGCCGATGCGTTCGGCCGCGATGTGCGGGTTTGCCGCGAACCGGAAGCGTCAATTCGCGGCGCCGCGATCCATGCTGTCTCGCAGCGTGGTCAGAAACCGCCGGCACTGAAGCGGGGACGGCTCATCCGGCACGACGCGCGGCTCGCTGCGAAACATCGCTTACGCCGCGAGCGCCAGTCCGCGGCGGAAGCGCAGATGACGAAATTCATTCCGCTTCTACCACGTCAATAATTTCGCCTGGACGGCACCGAATCGTCAGCACGATTGGCCGACAGCAGACCGAGCAATCTTCGGTCAGAGATTGCTCGCGCTGCGAAGTGTCGATCAGGAGCGGAAACGATTCGCCGCAATGCGGACACACGACCTCAGTCTCGACGCTCAACTCCATGATGTCGCGATCGGCGGGAGTTCAGAACCCGGGATTAAACTCAAAGCGCCACATCTGGTTTAACGATTGGTTTCCGATCCGCGGGGTCTGCAACGCGTCGGAAGTGGAGCTGCCCGACGCGCCGTCCATCCGTCTGCGAAATTGTGACCACGTAATTCTCGATTTTTACTTGCTCGCCCTGCCGCGGCAGATGGCCGAGGAGATGGGTCACATACCCGCCGATCGTGCTCACGTCCGCGCTCTCGAGCTCGAGATCGGCCAAATCCTGGAGTTCGTATAATCCGACCGCGCCGTCGACCGTGAATTCGTTTTCATTGATCGAGCGAAACTCTTCCGGCTCGGTGTCGAACTCATCCTGAATATCGCCGACGATCTCCTCGAGGACATTCTCGAGCGTGACCATGCCGACGGTGCCGCCGTACTCGTCCACCACGATCGCGAGATGGGCGTGTCGGCTCAGAAACAGATTCAGCAACTTTTCGAGCGACATCATTTCCGGGACCGGAATGAGATCGCGACGAATTTTGAGCAGGTCGGGCTGCGGATCGCGCATCATCGGCACCAGCTCCTTGATGTGGACGAGCCCGATCGCGTTATCGAGGTGACCGCGACAAAGCGGAAAACGCGTGTGGCGCGAGGCAAGCGCCTTCTTCACATTGTCTTCAAAGCTTTCCTCGACATCGAGTGACACGACCTCGCCGCGCGGCGTCATGATGTCGCGCACGACGCGACGGCGAAGGTCGAGCGCGTTGTTTAACAGATCGCGACCGAGCGCCGAGACTTCATCGGACTTCTCGCTCTCATCGAGAATCAGGCGCAGCTCCTCCTCGCTGTGCGCGAGCTCGGAACCGGCGACCGGTTGGATGCGGAAAATCTTTCGGAGTACGAAATTTGAGGATTGATGCAGCAACCAGATCGCGGGTTTGAAGAGGAAGTAGAAAGCGCCAAGCGGCCTAACGAGTAGTAGCGAGACCGGCAGCGGATTTCCGATCGCGATGTATTTCGGCGCAAGCTCGCCGAAAACGATGTGCAGAAAAGTGATGCCGATAAACGCGAGCGTGATGGAGACCGACGAGACAATGGCGTGGGAATGAACGTTGATGAGTCCGAACACCGGCTGGAGCAGTCCCGCGAGGAACTGCTCTCCGACCCAGCCGAGACCGAGACTGGCCAGCGTGACTCCGAGTTGCGTCGCGGACAGATACGCATCGAGATGACCGCGCACGTGCTTCGCGAAAGTCGCGCGCAGGTTTCCTTCGTCGACCAGAGCATCGAGCTGGCTGCTGCGGACTTTTACAATCGCGAATTCGGCCGCGACGAAGAAGGCATTGAGAATGACTAGTCCGCCGATGATCGCGAGCTTGACGAAAATCAGGCCCGGCGAATCCCAGTGCTCGGAGATCGCCTCAGCCAGCGGGGCCGGGGCGACAGTTAGAAACGAAAAATTCATGAGCGGATGCAAACCGGTGCATCCGAGACCCAACGAACCGGGCTGCTACCAGCTCGATTTCGTAACGCCGGGAATAAGACCGGCGGAAGCGAGCTCGCGAAAAACGAGCCGCGAAACTTTAAACCGGCGAATGAACGCGCGCCGGCGGCCGCTGACCTGGCAACGATTGACCACCCGCGTCGGGCTGGCGTCACGCGGAAGCTGCGAGAGGGCGATGTAATCCTTTTTCGCCTTTAGCTCAGCGCGCAGCGCCGCGTATTTTTTGACGGTCTGCCGTTTGCGTTCGTTGCGATTTAACCAGGACGTTTTGGCCATATGGAAGCGGGGACAGTAACGCGCCTGGCCGAGTTTGCAACCGCACTTTGCGAGGCGCCGCCGCCTCGAGCCAGCGAACGGCGTTCCCGCAAAGTCACCCTGAACCGCGAAGACGGTGAAGGATCGCACACAGGGTACTTCGGTTGCGCAACGCCGATGATCATCCAAGCGGCCTGTGTGAGATCCTTCGGCGCGCTTCGCGTGCCTCAGGATGACACGCTGGGAATAGGCGATATCCGGAGGGCAGGCGCGCAATGGAGGGCCGGCAAAGGAGGATGACCCGGCCAGGATCGGGTGACAGAACGATCGACGGCTGGACGCGGCCGCGCACTCGCGCCACCTTCGGCCGATGTTTCCGCTGTTCACAAAAACTTTCCCAGCCTCGACCGCGGAGCTGACTGCTGCGCTCAACAAAAGTCTGGAGCGCATTTTTATCCTGCTGGCTGCCCCGGTCAGCGCTCGCGGCGACGGCTATCCCTCGCTCGAGCAAATTGCAATCTCGCTCGACGGCGCACAGCTCCGGCCGGATCCGCCTCGGCCGGCGGTCGCGCGCGGCGAGACCGCACCGGCGCTGCAGGTGGCAGAGTTTAAAATGAGCGGCCGCGGCCTTTCCTTCGCCGGAGCGACGGCGGACCTGAATTTTGGCGCTGAGAACCTGCGGCTGAATTCCGGGCGCTCCGCGGCAGGCGACATCGTCCTCGTTTTGCAATCCGCGACCAACGGGCAGGTGCGCGTCGCGACAACCAAAGCCGCGCTCGAGAACATCATCGCTCAAGTAGCGAAAGCGGAGGCGGGAAAACACGGTGTCACCATCGACGGCGTGCGGCTGAATTTGCAGGCCGACGGGCCGCGTGCCGTTGCGGCCGAGGTGCAATTGCGTGCGAAGAAATTGTTTCTCTCGGCCTCGATCCGAATCACCGCGCATCTCGCGCTCGATGAAAATCTCAACGCCAAACTTTCCGGCCTGCGCTGCGAAGGCGACGGCGCGATCGCTTCCGTCGCGTGCGGCGTGCTGGCTCCGCATCTGCAGAAACTCGACGGCCGTGAATTCGCCCTCATGGCATTGCCGCTCGGTGAAATCCGGCTCCGCGATATGCGCCTCGTGGTTGGTGATGAAATCGCGGTGACGGCGGAGTTTGGCGCCGTAGCGTAGCGACGTTACTGCCGACTTGAGCGGCGAAACAGGTACGCGCCGATTACGAGAAAAAGCACGTTTGGAAACCAAACCAAAAGCTCCGGGTGCAGCTGTGGTTTTCCGCGGAGCGTGTCGGCGATGATGATGAAGAGAAAATAGAATACGCCGACCGCGAGGCTGAGGCCGAACCCGACCGACGTTTCGCGCCGGTGCGCGGTGATCCCGAGTGGGACGCCGATCAACGCGAAGGCCATGCACGAAAATGGGAACGAGAGCCGTTTGTTTAACTCCGTGCGGCTCGCGCTCCGGGCTTTCGGATCCCCGGTTTTCAATGTCTCGAGCAGTTGTTCAAGAGAGAGCGCCGACCGGCTCGGGCGTCGTTTCTCTTTGTCATACAAATCCTCGAGGCTGATCGGCAAGGTGCCTTCGGCCATGTTGATGCCGTCGCGCATTTTGCGCAGGTCGTACGGATCTTTCTCGTCGCGCTGTTGATAGCGAGCGTCGTAGAGCCGCATGAGGATGCGCCGATTCTCCAGATCTGCTTCGAGCAATCCGGTCTTCGCGTGGGTCACGCGCATCGGCATCGAGAGATCGTCCAGTTCGAACACAGTGATATTCTCCAGCTTGTTCCCCTCTTTTTTGCCCACGTAGATTTTGCGGCCGGGGAACTGGTCGATCACCTGGTCGCTACCGAAGAGCGCCATCGGATTCCGCGTCGCGAGATTGAAAATCGTGCTGCGCATCGCTTCCTGCGCGGCGGGCGCCACGGTGACGTTGAGCCAAAGCGAAATCGCCGTGCAGACGATCGCGACGGCCGCGAGCGGAATGCAAATGCGCGGCAGGCTTACTCCGTTGCAGCGCAGCGCGATCAACTCGTTGTCCGCCGACAAACGACCGAAGACGAGCAGGATCGCGGTTAGCAATCCCCATGGGATCGTGAAAATGAGCGAGAACGGCAGCACGTAGGCGATGAAGCCGAGCAAATATTCCACCGGCACATCGTGATTGACGAGCAACGGGAGCAGCTTGCGGAAGATGTTGCCGACGACGAGCACGAGGCTAAGCACCGCGATCGCGAAGAGCAGGCTTACGATCAGCTCGCGGCTGATGTAACGGTCGATCAACTTCATCCCGCCTTTGTGTTAGTGCGATTCGTGCGCGGCGCAACTGCGGAGCCGTGCCACCGGTAGCGCGCGCACCGTCATTCCGAGCGCAGCATAGCGGAGCCGAGGAACCCCGCGGCCTAACCGGTGATACTGCCGCGGGGTCTCTCGAATTCACTTGGTTTCGCTCGAGATGACCGGAGGGGCGTCCTTTACGCACGCAGCCGTCCAGACTTGCTAATCGCGGCATTTTGCTACTTTGATGGCCGGATGGCGGACGGGCTTTACGATGTGGCGATTATCGGCGGCGGGCCCGCCGGCAGCACCGCGGCCACATTCCTCGCACGCGCCGGTCGGCGCGTGCTCGTGATCGAGCGCGAGAAGTTCCCGCGTTTCCACATCGGCGAATCTTTGCTGCCGTTCAGCATGGATGCTTTCCGACGTCTCGGCGTGCAGGAGAAACTGCTCGCCGCCGGTTTCATGGAGAAATTCGGCGGCGAAATGTTTGGCGCTTGTTCGGACGAAGGTGTGAAGTTCTATTTCGAAGATGGTTTCGACGCGCGGACCGACCGATCGTTTCAAGTTCCGCGCGCTGAATTCGATAAGCTACTGCTCGACCACGCGCGGGAAAATGGCGCCGAAGTGCGCGAGGAAACCGCGGTCGAAACCGTTTCTTTCTCACCAGACGATGCCACTCTCCGGATCTGCGGCAAGGACTCCGCGCCGGAAGAAGTTGGCGCGCGTTACGTCATCGATGCGAGCGGACGGAACTCGATTCTCGGCAATCATTTCAAGCTCAAGAAGAACTACACCCACCTCCAGAAAATTTCGATCTATGCACACTACGAAGGTGGCCCGCGCGACCCGGGACGCGATGGCACCCTGACGCGAATGGTGCGCGCGATCGATCGCTGGTTCTGGCACATCCCGCTGACGGATTCCCGCACCAGCATCGGCGTCGTGCTCGATGCGGCGACGTACAAACGCTCGAAGCTTTCGCCGGAAGAATTTCTCGAGCAGGCGATCGCCGGACAGCCGAATCTCGTGCGGAGATTGGAAGGGGCCCACCGCGCTTCGCCGGTGAGCGTGGCCGCTGATTTTTCGTATCGGAACACGAAGCTGACGGGCGACCGCTGGATGCTCGCAGGCGACGCGGCAGGCTTTATCGATCCTGTCTTCAGCAGCGGTGTTTTCCTCGCCGTGCTCGCGGGAGAAGAAGCGGCGGGAATCCTCGACGTGGTGCTCGATCAGCCCCGCAAAGCGCCACGGCTCTTCGCGCGCTACGAGCGCACGCTGCATCGCGCGATGGATGTTTACCTTCGGTTTGTCGATGCGTGGTACAGCAAGGAGTTCATCGAAGTGTTTCTCCATCCGCAGGATATTTTGCAGATTCCGCCGGCGGTCAATGCCGTGCTCGGAGGCAACGTCGGGACGAGTTTTGCAATCAAATGGCGGATGGAAATTTTCTACTTACTGGTGCGAATCCAGAAATATTTCCCGCTCTGCCCGCGCCGGACGCTCGTTCCTTCGCCGGAGGTGAAAGCAGTGCCGATTCGCGCCTTGGAAACGGTTTCATGAGGGACGCTCTTTCTGCGCGGTTGATTTCGCTTCTCGCGTTCGCGGTGGCGCTTGGCCTAACGAGTTGCGCCACGACCGGCCACCATTTCGCCGAACCGGCGTCCGACTGGCAGGCCCGAAATGGGCAGCTTCTCTATCGTAGTCACAAGACAAGCCTGATCGGAGAAGTCCTGGTGCGTTTTTCGAAAGCAGGTGATTTCGAACTGACCTTCACGAAAGGTCCCGGCGTCACTTTGTTGATGGTCCAGCAGGATGCGAACTTCGTGCGGGTCTCCGGTCCCCTCGCCCGCGGCAGCTGGTCCGGTCCGCCTGCGAGCGCGCCCGCTCGGCTGCGTGGGTGGGTCGAATTGCGCGACGTGTTGATGAAGGCGGCCGGCCAGACCTCCGTTCAGCACGAGGCGAGCGGCGACGTGT
>JALYZW010000073.1 GCA_030945725.1 Verrucomicrobiota bacterium
GTTTAGGTGTCAGCTACAATCAGGTCCAGTTTGTAGATACTTTACCTGCGGGACTAACGCTGCGAAATGTTTCGGTCACCGGGGACCCAGGCGGTTACTCGATCAAACAGTCGGGAAACAGTGTAAGCGTCACGTTGAACAGCAGCTTTAATGCGGTCCCTACGGTAACGCTAACCGCTACGGTCGATGCCGATGCGCTCTTAGGTGCTTACCTAACGAATCGCGCGGCTCTAGTCTTACCGAGCGTGCCCGATGTCGATCCGTTCAATAACTACGTCGCGCTGACGACGCGCGTGAGCGATGCGTCGCAGTTGCTGAATATCTCCTCGCGCATGCCGGTGTTGACCGGGGACGGCGCGGCGATCGCGGGGTTTATCGTCTCGGGCGCGGATTCGAAAAAGCTGCTCGTGCGTGGCATCGGGCCGGCGCTGCGGAGTGCCGGGATTGGCGACGCGCTGAATGATCCGACCTTGGAGCTCCACGATTCCACCGGCGCCGTAATCGCTGCGAATGACAATTGGAAAGATACGGATCAGGCGGCGATCAACGCCACCGGGCTTGCACCTAAGAACGACGCCGAAGCCGCTATCTTAGCGACGCTGCCCGCAAACAACGCGTCGTATAGCGCGGTGCTCCGCGGAAAGAACGACACCATCGGCGTTGGCCTGGTGGAGGTTTACGATCTCGCGCCGGACACCAGCTCCCGCCTGGCCAACATCAGCACCCGTGGCTACGTCGACCGGTTCGATAATGTTTTGATTGGCGGTCTGATCGTCGGTCCGACCGGTGGCCCAATAACACAAATCGTCGTGCGAGCCATCGGCCCCTCGATTGCCAGTGTTGTCCCTGGCGCCCTACCTGATCCGACGCTCGAGCTCCATGACATCAACGGGACGACGGTCGACGCCAATAACGATTGGAACGAGCGGCAGCAAAGCGAGCTGCAGGCAAGCGGACTCGCGCCCACCGACGATCGTGAGTCAGCGATTATCGCCGCGCTCACGCCCGGAAATTACACCGCGATTGTCCGCGGCGTGAATGATACGACGGGGGTTGCGCTGGTCGAAGCGTACAGTCTCCATTGAGTCGCGACGTGGGGGGATGAGTTTGGGATTTCCAGTTGCGCCACTCGCGTAGTGGCGGGTAACCTGCCTCCGCATGCGATTTTTTCTTCGCAGAACCGGGCTCACGCTCGCAGCCGGTTCGATCATTTGTTTCTGTTCCTGCGAGCGTCACCACGTCGGCGAATTGCCGCGCGAACAGGAAGGCGGCGGGAGCTCCGAAGCGCGCCCGGCGGTTGAAGACGCGCGCAAAGTAAACCCGACCGGCTCTCCCGCGGCGGTGATTGAGCGATCACCTGCTGGCACGCCCGCGCAGTTCTTCCCCACCGCGACGCCGCATTAACTTCCGAGTTCTGAGTTCCGACTTCCGAGTTTAAAAAAATGGCCAAACACCAATACGCCACCACGCCGCCAAACATCAGCACGATGCCGCCGGGTGTGCCGTACATCATCGGCAACGAAGCCGCCGAGCGTTTCTCGTTCTACGGCATGCGCTCGATCCTGATCGTGTTCATGACGCAATACCTCGTCACGAGCGCCGGCACGAACGACCACATGTCACCGGCGGAAGCGCGCCAGAATTTCGCCCTTTTCGTCTCGGCAGTCTACTTCCTGCCCATCCTCGGCGCGATTCTCGCAGAAGGATTCATCGGCAAATACCAGACGATCTTCTGGCTCTCGATCGTGTATTGCTTCGGCCATTTCGCGCTCGCGCTGAACGACACCCGCATGGGCCTGTTGTTAGGCCTTGGATTAATTTCGTTCGGTTCCGGAGGCATCAAACCATGCGTGTCGGCCAACGTCGGCGACCAATTCGGCGAATCGAACAAGCATCTGCTCTCGAAAATCTTCGGCTGGTTTTACTTCTCGATTAACGCCGGCTCCTTCATCTCCACGATCGCGTGTCCGTTCCTGCTCGCCGATCCGCGATTCGGCCCGCGCTGGGCCTTCGGTATCCCGGGCGTGGCGATGGTGATCGCGACCATCTTCTTCTGGGCCGGTCGCAGGAAATTCGTGCACATCCCGCCCGGCGGCCTCGGGTTCCTCAAGCAGATGTTCAGCAAAGAAGGCCTCGGCGCGCTGGGCCGGCTCGCGATCGTTTACGTCTTCGTCGCGGTGTTCTGGTCGCTTTGGGATCAAAGTAGCGGCGGCTCGTGGACCTTGCAGGCGCAGAAGATGAATCTGCACTGGATGGGGATGGACCTGATCGCCTCGCAGGTGCAGACCGCGAATCCGATCTTCATCCTGCTTTTCATCCCGCTCGTGAACTACGTGATTTACCCAGCGATCGATAAAGTTTTTCTGCTCACCCCGCTCCGCAAAATCGGTATCGGGCTCTTCTTCACCGCCGCCAGTTACGTCGTAATTTGGTACATCCAGACCATGATCGACGCCGGCGGCAAGCCGAGCGTGAACTGGCAATTCCTCGCCTACGTCATTCTCACGCTCGGAGAAGCGATGGTCTCGATCACCGGCCTCGAGTTCTCCTACACGCAAGCGCCAAACAAGATGAAGAGCGCCGTGATGGCCCTGTGGCTGTTCACCGTTTCGATGGGCAACCTTTTCACCGCCGGCGTGAATTACTTCATCCGCAATCCAGACGGCTCCGTGAAGATGAACGACACGCAATACTTCATGTTTTTCGCGGTGCTGATGTTTGTCGCCGCGATCATCTTTGTCTTTGTCGCGATGTTCTATCGCGGCCGCACTTATCTGCAATCGCAGGAAGCGCGTGAGCTCGAAGCGGTCGAGCCAGTCCTCGCCGGCGGGGCACCTACCTAAGGGAAATATGAACAACATTCTTCTCGCAGCCGCATTGTCTCTTGCGCTCTCCCCTTGTCGCTGCGCGCGCAACCCCGCCGGGCGAACAATTCCAAAAAGCCGCCGGCGAATACATCGAAGGCTTGCTCCAGGCGCATCCGGAGTACGCCACCGAACTCGGCGATCATCGCTTCGACGATCGGTTGACTGATTATTCGAATGAGGCGCTCGCGAAAGAACTCGCCCGCGCGAAGCAGTTCCGCCAACAGCTCGAGGCCTTTAATGACCTGAGCCAATTGACCGGCGCGAACAAAGTTGATGTCCGCCTGCTGAAGGACAGCATCGATAACGAGATCTTCGGTCTCGAAGCGTTGAAGGAGCGTGAGTGCAACCCGCTCGTCTACAACCAAAGTCTCGCGAATAGCATTTACCTCCTCGTGGCGCGCGATTTCGCGCCGGACGATCAGCGCCTGACGAGTGCCCGCAAACGGATGGAAGCGATTCCCGCGGCCATCGCGCAGGCGAAAGCGAACTTGAAAAACCCGCCAAAGATTTTCACTGAAACAGCGATCGAGCAGGCGGCCGGCAGCATCTCGCTCATCCGCGAGGGCTTGAATCCGCTCTTCGAACAGGCGCCGCAGCTGCGCAAAGAACTCGCGCCGCTCCAGGAGAAAACCGCGGTCGCGCTGTAGGGGACTGGATATGATCAACTGGTGGTGAGCGGGACGGCCACCCTTGGCGGGACGCTAAACATCAGCGCGATCAATGGGTTCAAGCCGACCGTGGGCGACGTTTATACGCTGGTCTCAGCGGGATCGTTTGCGGGGGGCTTTGGGACCGTGAACATCAGCGGGTTTACGGGCAAGATCGATTCCTCGAGTAACGGGATCACGGTCACGATCACGACAACGGCCGGGCAGCTGTTCAATGTGGCCACGCGGATGCGCGTGAAGCCGGACCCGAACGAATTGATTGGCGGGTTCATCATTACCGGGACCGACCCGAAGCGGGTGATTATCCGCGCGACCGGTCCATCCCTCTCGAGCTTCTTTAGCGGAGTGCTGGAGGATCCAACGCTAGAGATCTTCCAAGGCAGCACGTTGCTGGCGACGAACGATAACTGGAAAGATAGCGACCAGGCGGCGATCGAAGCGACGGGCGTGGCGCCGAAGAACGAGCTCGAATCGGCGATCGTGCGGACGTTTACGCCCGGAGCCTACACCGCGATCGTGCGCGGGAAGAACGGGGCGAGCGGGATCAGGCTAGTGGAGGCCTACGACCTGTCGACCAGCTCGAACTCGACGTTGGGGAACATCGCGACGCGCGGGTATGTGGACAAGGACGACAACGTCATGATCGGCGGCTTTATGATTGGGCGAAGTTTGGGAAGTAATACGCGGGTGGTTGTCCGCGCGATCGGGCCTTCGCTTAAACCTTTCGGCGTGGACAATGCTCTAGCCGATCCGACGCTTGAGTTGCACCACGCAAACGGTGCCCTCGTCCAGGAGAACGACAATTGGAAAGATGTCCAGCAAGGCGAGATCGAAGCGAGCGGGCTCGCGCGTGCCTCGGAGTTGGAATCAGCGATCCTCGCGTCGCTGCAAGACGGAACTACACCGCCATCGTCCGCGGCAAAGGGAGCGCCGCCGGTGTCGGATTGGTAGAAGTCTACCTCGTGCGTTAACTAACCAGCCCGCATGTCGATAAAGGAAGCTAGCCGGTAGGACGAAAAAATCTTAACCGGCTGCGTCTAAAGCCATGCGCGCAGCGGCGGTGCGGGTTTCACAACTTAGCTTCGCGAGAATACGCTCGACGTGCGTCTTCACTGTCGCCGGACTGGCGCCGAGAATCACCGCGATCTCTGGGTTGGTCTTCCCCTCACTGACCCAAGATAAGACCTCGGTTTCCCGCGGAGTTAACTTAAAGGCTCCAAGTCTGCGCTGAACATCCCGACCATGCGCGGGTTTACTCGTTAGGTAGCTCGCTTCTTCCCGAGCGGCGCGATTCCACGCAGTCGCAACGTGAGGGCGCAGCAGTTCGAGCAAGGTTTGTTCGCGATCAGAAAAATCGGGACCTTGGCGGCAGGCGGCCAGCGACAAGGTGTTGCCTCCGGTAAGCGGCATGAAAATCGTGAGCTGGTGATTAATGCCTTGGGGACGGGAAAGTTCCTGGTAGAAGGCCGTCTGTCGGAGCATGCGCAACGGCAGCAAGTCAGAGAGCCGGCGCGCGGAACCATCCTGGCTTCGCCGGTAGTAGTCAGTATGGGGATGCTTCTCGCCGCTCAATGCGAAAAAGGCTTCTCGGCAAGGCAGGAAGCTGGGGTCGCGTCGAATCATCATCCGGACGCCACGTGGAGGCGCGGTGTCGGAGGCCCGAGGTGTCCAGCATTCATCCTCGAAGAGCCACGGGATTTCGCGCAAACCGGCGCGGTCGTCCTGGACACTGCCAGCTTCGATGGGAAACAAATGACGGGCGCCTGCGATCACGCGCGCAGGTAACTCACCGAGCGTCTCCGCGCGATGCAGATCGACTACGACGTCGTTCAGCTTCAGCCAGTCGCGATGATTTAGAGTTTCCAAAAGAGAATCCAACTTTCCTTTTACTCGAAACACGGAAAGCGCGTCAAGCATAGCATACGCCGATCGGCGGATACCGGTTTCTGCGGAACGACCATACATTTCCTTTGCTCAGCCATCCCGGCCGAGAGCGCTTCGAGTAAATACATCATGCAAATCTCTCTCCGAACCATTCGTTCTTTTGTTCACCTCACGGTTTTTGGCGTCATCGCCGCCGCGCTCCCGCAATCGGTCCACGCCCAAGCCGTCACCGTCAGCACGGTGGTGAACTTTGACGGCACGAACGGTGACTCTCCCTACACGGCGCTTACCCTCGCACGCGATGGGAATTTCTATGGGACCACGAACGGCAACCCCGACAGCAGGACGGCTCTCGGCACCGTCTTCAAGCTCACCCCGGGTGGCGCGCTCACCACCTTGGTAAACTTTAGTGATCCGAACAGTAACAGCAGGCCTAATGCGCTCGTCCAAGGCAACGATGGAAATTTTTACGGCACAAGCCACGGCGTCTACAGTTCTGGCTTCATCTTCAGTGTGACCAGCAGCGGTACGTTGACCACGCTACACGCCTTTGGCGGTAGTCTCGGGCGGGATGCCAATGGAAATAACATCCCCGACGGGTCGACTCCAAACGCTGGCCTCATCCAGGCCCGTGACGGCAATTTCTACGGGACCACTTCCAGTAACGGCGGCGGTTATGGGGCAATTTTTGCCGTCAACTCTGGCGGTGCTTATGCCCAGCCCGCCGTCTTCGTGGCGACCAATGATGGGAATGGCGCCTATGGTCGTAACCCAGAAGCCGCACTGCTCCAGGGCAGCGACGGAAACTTCTACGGCACCACACCTATCGGCGGCACCGGCGGACTAGGCACCGTCGTCAAATATATCCCTGGCAGCGGGTTATCGGTCTTGGCGAGCTTTAGCGGCCCGAACGGGGCCCAGCCTCACGCGGAGTTAATCCAAGGCACGGATGGAAACTTCTACGGCACAACCGCACGCGGTGGTTCCAGTCCTGATAGCTACAACAGCGGCACGGTTTTCCGGCTCACTCCCGCAGGGCAACTAACTACTTTGGTTAACTTCAACGGAACAAACGGGAACACCCCACAGGCTGCATTGTTGCAAGCGCGGGATGGTAACTTCTACGGCACGACTTCCGGCGGCGGCGCGGGGAATTTTGGGACGATCTTTAAGATGACGCCGGCCGGTGCGCTCACGACGCTCTACAGCTTTCCGGCAGACGCCACCGCGAGCAAAGGTGCTTATCCCTACGCCGCGCTCATCCAAGGACCGAACGGCGACTTCTACGGCACGACGATCCTGGGCGGCAGCGGAGGACACGGGACGGTTTTCCGGGTGAACGTCAGCCCGAACACCGTGCAGGAAAAGACGCTGGGTAACATCGCCACTCGCCTGCAAGTCGGCACTGGCGATAACGCTTTGATCGGCGGCTTTATCGTGACAGGTCCTGGGACCAAGAAGGTCATCGTGCGTGGTATCGGGCCATCGCTGACGCAGTTCGGAATCCAAGGTGCGCTCGCTAACCCGACCCTGGAACTCCGCGACGGCAGCGGACAGTTACTCGCGAGTAATGATAACTGGAAGGACACCCAACAAGCAGCCATCCAAGCCACCGGCATTCCTCCGACCAACGACCTGGAATCTGCGATCGTGGCCGACCTCCCTGCCGCCAATGCCCGTTACACTGCGATCCTTCGCGGGAAGGATAACACCACCGGGGTCGGTGTAGTAGAAGCCTATGACTTAGACGAAAGCGTCGACTCGCGGCTGGGTAACATCAGCACTCGCGGCTTCGTGGACGTGGATGAAAGAGTCATGATCGCCGGCATCATCGTCGGACCTACGACCAAGGTAGGAGTGCGCGCCATCGGCCCATCGCTAAGCAATTTCGAAATCACGAACCCGCTGCAAAATCCTTCGATCGACATGCGCGATATCAACGGCGCTCAAATCGCCTTCAATGATAACTGGAAAGATACCCAGCGAGCTGACATAGAAGCAAGTGGCCTCGCCCCCTCCGATGACCGCGAGTCAGCCCTCATCCAGACGTTGGCGGCAGGCAACTACACGGTTACGATCCGTGGTATTGGTAACACGACCGGCATCGCAGTAGTGGAAGCATACAATCTGCGATAGGCCGACAGGCGATCACCGCAGTTCGTTGTTCGTTTCGGCGAAGG
>JALYZW010000236.1 GCA_030945725.1 Verrucomicrobiota bacterium
ATCTGGACTCGCACGCGGCAGATGCTGTGATGCAACTTTTGCGCGAGATCGCCGCGGAGAAGTCGACGACGCTCATCGTCGTAAGCCACAGCGAAGAAGTCGCCAGCGCAGCATCTCGGCGCATTGCGATGCGCGACGGCAGGATCGTGGCGGATTCAGTTTGAAAATGTGAGAGCGATCTGCTGTGCCGCGATTCGCGGGCACAGAATCGGGGCGCTGAAGTCCCTCCCACATTCTGGGCGCTTCCTCCGCATTCGTTTGCTTGACCTGCCTCGCAAAACCGCTTTACCTGAAACGCTCAACTTCGAACCAGGGACGCGAATTGGAACTCAAAGACATCAAAGCCGTCATCGACCTGATGAAGAAGAACGACCTCTCGGTTTTCGAGATGGAAAAGGACGGGTTCAAGTTGAAGCTGCAGAAGGGCGCCGGCGAGCAGACAGTTTTCCCGCAGGCCGCCGCCGTTTCTCCGACCGCTCCGGCGGCGAGCAGTGCGCCGGCTACGGCCTCTGCGCCGGCTGCGGCCGCCGCCGAGAAACCCGCGCCCTTGAAAGAAATTGTTTCGCCCATGGTCGGCACGTTTTATCGGGCCGCGTCGCCGGAAGCGCCCTCTTTTGCCGACGTCGGAAAAACGGTCAATGAAGAATCTGTGGTCTGTATCATCGAGGCGATGAAGGTCATGAATGAGATCAAAGCGGAAGTGAGCGGCGTCATCGCCGAAGTCGTGGCGGAGAACGGGAAGCCGGTCCAGTTCGGCCAGGTTCTTTTCCGCGTTCGCTGACCCTTTCCGCACGAACGCGGCATGGCGCGCGTCGGTTTCGTCGCGTCAGCGCGCTCGGCCCCAAGAGATGTTCGAAAAAATCCTGATTGCTAATCGCGGGGAAATTGCGCTGCGAGTGATTCGCGCGTGCAAGGAGCTCGGCGTGCGGACACTCGCGGTCTACTCGGAAGCGGACGTCGATTCGCTCCACGTGCAGCTGGCCGATGAGGCGATCTGCATTGGCTCACCGCCGAGCAACGAAAGCTACCTGAGAGTCGACCGCATCATGAGCGCCGCCGAGGTCGGGGACGTTGATGCAATCCATCCCGGCTACGGTTTTCTGGCGGAAAACGCCCACTTCGCGGAAGTGTGCGAGAGCTGCAAAATCAAGTTCATCGGACCGCCGGCTTCCGCCATGCACGCGATGGGCGACAAAAATTCTGCTCGGTCGCACGCGCGAAAATCAGGCGTATCGGTTACGCCCGGCAGCGATGGCATCGTCGAGACCGAGGCGGAAGCGCTGAAAATCGCGCGGAGGATCGGGTTTCCGGTGATGATCAAAGCGGTCGCGGGCGGCGGCGGCCGCGGGATGCGCGCGGCTCACAACGAAGCGAGCCTGAGCCCCGCGTTTCAAAACGCGAAGATGGAGGCGGAAAAGGCATTCGGAAATGGCGACGTTTACATCGAGAAACTGATCGTCAATCCGCACCACATCGAATTCCAGATCATGGCCGACCAACACGGACACGTCGTCCATCTTGGCGAGCGGGATTGTTCGATCCAGCGCCGAAACCAGAAAGTGATCGAGGAATGTCCGTCGCCTCTCATGACACCCGCGTTGCGCAAGAAAATGGGAAACGCGGCGGTAAAACTCGCGGAATCGGTGGGCTACCAGAACGCCGGCACGATGGAGTTTCTGGTCGACAACGAGGGCCATTATTACTTCATCGAGATGAACACCCGCATCCAGGTGGAGCACACCATCACGGAAGAGGTCTACGGGTGCGACCTGGTTAAAGAGCAGATCCTGGTCGCCGCCGGTGAAAAACTTTCGCCGCATGTCGCGCACGCCATCCCGCGACTGAACGCGATCCAATGCCGAATCAACGCCGAAGATCCGGAGCGAAACTTCCAGCCATCGCCCGGAAAGATCGCGTTCTATTACGCGCCCGGCGGTCGGGGCGTGCGGGTCGACTCTCATGCCTACACCGGTTACGTGGTGCCGCCGTATTACGATTCGATGATCGCGAAATTGATCACGGTCGGCGCATCACGACGCTCTGCGATCGATCGAATGCGGCGCGCGCTCGATGAGTACTACATCACCGGGATCAAGACGACGGTGCCGTTTCACAGCGCGATCATGCGAAACGCAGAATTCCGCCAGGGCACCTACGACACCGGATTTGTGGAGCGAATCATGTCGTCCGAAGGCTTCGAGTTGAAGCCGACCACGACGCGTTTGCACGAATAAATTCCCGCTTGGCGCGACCGGATCTGACACATCGCCGGCTCTACGGCATCCTGGATTTGGCCTACGTCGAACCCATCGCCGCCGAGCGTGTCGCAGCAGATTTGGTTCGCGGCGGTGTCGATTTGCTGCAACTGCGCGGCAAAGGACAAAGCGTCGCTGAGCTGGAAGAACTGGCCATACGACTGCATCCGATCACGCGGGCCGAAGGCATTCCGTTGGTGATCAACGATCACGCGACGGTCGCCCGCGCCGTGCGCAGCGAAGGGATCCACGTCGGACAGGACGACGCGTCCGTCGCCGAAGCCCGGCTGGCGGCAGGACCGGATTGCCTGGTCGGCAAATCGACCCACAGCGTGGCGCAGGCTGTCGCCGCCGCGGAGGAAGGCGCGGATTACATCGGCTTCGGCCCGCTCTTTGCCACACCGACCAAACCAGACTACACGCCGATCGGAATCGCGCAGATCCGCGAAGTACATGCGCGGGTACGGATACCGATTTTTTGCATCGGCGGGATCAAGCTGGAGAATCTGGCGGCGTTGGTCGCCGCGGGCGCGCGACGAGTCGTGATCGTCTCGGGATTGCTACAGGCAGCCGATGTTGCAGAGTATGCCCGCGCTGCTCGCGAGATGCTGGCGGCGAACCAGGAGAAATAATAAACATGTCCGTTTTAATCGTCGGTTCCATTGCGCTCGATACCGTAAAAACGCCCGTGGAAGAACACGCCGACTTGTTAGGTGGCTCGGCCTCGTATGCGGCGCTCGGCGCGAGTTTTTTCTCGCCGGTCAAACTCGTCGGAGTAGTGGGGGATGATTTTCCCGCTTCGGAGTTCGACTTCTGGAAGCAGCGCAAGATTGACGCGGCAGGCGTGCAACGCGTCGCGGGCAAGACGTTCCGCTGGTCGGGCGAATACGCCTGGGACATGAACACGCGCGAGACGCGATCGGTCGCGCTGAATGTCTTCGAACATTACCGGCCCAACTTGCCGGAGTCGTTTCGCGAAAGTGATTTCGTTCTTCTCGCCAACATCGCGCCGGCGCTGCAATCTCATGTCCTCGATCAGATGGACCGTCCGCGCTTCGTCGTCGCAGATACGATGGATCTTTGGATTGAAACGACGCGCGCTGATCTGGATGCGCTGCTCCCGCGCGTCGACCTCTTGATTTTGAACGACAGCGAAGCGCGCGAGATGACGAAAGAGACGAGCCTGATCAAAGCGGGCAAAAAGATCCGTGCCGCGGGCCCGCGCTACGTCGCGATCAAGAAAGGAGAACACGGCGCGCTGCTCTTCGGCGAGAACGAATTCTTCAGCTGCGGCGCGTATCCGCTAGAGGACATTCACGATCCGACCGGAGCGGGGGACACCTTTGCCGGCGGACTTGCGGGATATCTCGCTTCGATCGGCGACGAGCCGAATTTCGAAACGCTGCGCCGCGCTGTGATCTACGGCAGCGTGCTCGCGAGTTTCAACGTGGAAGCGTTCAGTCTCGAACGCCTGCGCACGCTGACGAAAGAAGAGATTGCAAATCGTTACGCGACGTTCCGATCAATGAGCCAATTCGAAGCGGCGAGCTAAAAGGCGATATACGTCGCGAGTGGCACGCGGCGGCTAAGACGCGCCAAGTAGTTCAGGGTGATATTTCTGCCAGTAGCGGAGTGACGCCGTCACCGCCATGAAGCTCGGATCCGCGCATTCGTAGTCTCCGGCTGCTTCGTCGGGCAGGCCCGCCGCTTTGAGTTCGCCCGCTTCGTGGGCCGCGAAATCTTTAATCAGTTCGCTTTCGCCGCGTCCTGCCCGGATCGCTTCGCGGAACCACTGACTCCAGCTGCTGACTCGCGCCGCGAGCGCATCGAGGTACGAGTTCACCTCTCCCGCCACGAGCCCAAAATGGGGCAGGTAAATGCGCGCCGGCGCAAGACTGCGAATCTTTTCGATTGAAGCGAGCCACCGTTCGATATGCAGCTCAGGCGGAACGAAGGGCGGAATCGGTGGGCCGCCGCCTAGCCGGACGCCCGCAACATCACCGCCGAAAATGTTATCGTCCCATTGATAAACGTTGTGATGATTCGCGTGGCCAGGAGTCTCGAACACGCGAACGGTCATCGCGCCGAGCGGAAACGTATCGCCGTCGTTCGCGACCCGAATCCGATCCTCGGGGACCGAACCAATCCCCCCCCACAATCGCTCCATGTCGGCGCCGAAAATGCGGGTGGCAGATTCGATTAACTTCGAGGGATCGATCAGGTGGGCCGCGCCGCGCGGATGGACGTAAACGTTCGCGCCCAGCTCGGCGAATCGCCATGCCGACCCGGCGTGGTCCAGATGGATGTGGCTGAGAAACACGTGGCGGACGTCGCGGGGCGAAGAACCCAGGCCGCGCAATTCGGCGGTGACATCGGTGAATGTCGATTCGGCGCCGCAATCGAAAAGCGCGAGGCCTTCGCCGGTCTCTACAGCCGTCGCCGCGGTTATCCCGGAGCGACCAGACTGTCGCGTATCGAGGATATGGACCTCCGGCGCCATTTATTTGCGGGCATCTGCATTCGGAATCGCCCTCGCGGAAGAAGGCGACCACGGCGCTTTTTGTTTCGCCGAATTGTCGTTCACGAGGAGGTAGGAAAGGTGGACGAGGATGCTGAGCGCGAATCCGGTCCCGAGGCCGAGCCAGATAACGTAACCGGCGGAACGGTTCGCGATATCGAATGGGCCTGGCGGCTTATCCTTGTGCATACTCGCGAACAGATCATAGCGGCGGATGAAAGTCGCGCGCGAAACGCACTCCGGGGCCAACACGCGCCAGCTCATCTGCACCATCGCGCCGCGAGCCTGCAGTCCCGCCGAGTCGTTTGGCGCTGGTGTGATTGCTTCGCTCGAGTTCCGCGGTTCGTTCAACCACGCGGCGTTCGAGTCCGTCGCGCGGCTTGCGCAGGTCGCACTCACTCGCGCGGAGGTATGCCTCCGCGTCGTGCCGCTCGGTTATTTCGCCGCGGCGGGAAGTGAGAGAACTTTGTAACTCACCGGTTCGCTGATCGACTCGCTCGGATAGTTCACGGTTGACCTTGCGGCAAACCGTAAACGAAAACCCAGGCCCCAGTAAAGCGATGCCGAAACCGATCGGCACGGCTACCGAGATCACTGCGGCACTGCGGCGTGCAGCGTCGGTGCGAGTGGTGAGAAAGCTTCGCTCCCGCGCCTGGATTTCCGCCACGGCGCTCCGGATCGAATCCATCAAGGCAAGGCCGCCGCCATTTGCGATCATTTCGTGAGCGGCCGGCACGCCGGCGTCCTGCGCGGTTTGCAGAACAGTAGCGACGAGCGCGACGCGTTTGGTCGTTCGGCCTTCGAGGTAGTAAGGACGACAACCGGGATATGGTTCAAGCTAGGGCTATTCTTAGTCTCCGCCAAAACCTGGCGCCCATCTTTTCGAGGTCAGTTTAGCTCGAGCAAGATAAGGTCCGGTCGTGCGGCGTTTGTGTGCGCGCCCCTTTCGTTTTAGAAACTCAAGCGCCGCGACACCGTCTTTAGCTACATGAAGGTTGTTGATTAGCTTCGCATGCAGCAGAGCCTCCGTCGCCAGCAGCACGTCAGTCTGGCTACCTTCAACTAGAAAGGATCTCGACCGACCGGTTGGTGGAAGGACAGGAGGATGGAGTAGCGGCATACGGAGAGCTAGAGCACGGCATGTGCTCCAAGCCGGACTGAACGGCTGCGCTGACTACTTGGTTACGGCGCTCATTGCTCCGTAGTTATACGTGCAAGAAGCAAATATACCCGGGCGTTCGTGAGGAACAGGTCACGCTAGTTTTCAGAGTATGGAAATTCTCCTCGTCGAGGATCGGTCGGTGGATCGGCTCTTAGCATTTGAACCTTGGGAGCAGATCGGATTCGAAGGAAACACGCATATCACTTGTGATGGCGAAGAAGCTGTCTCGTTCCTCAAACGCCGGCCGTTTCGCGGATTCGTGAAGCAACACAAGGGCTACATCAATGTGGAGAGTCAGCTCCGAGCAGGCTCGAACTTCGAAGTGTTCCTGCCGTACGTGATGCAGACGCCGGCGGCGGCCGACCTGCCGCAGCCAATGGAAGTGGAGGAAGCAAAAGCCGGCGCGACGGTATCTCGAAGGAAATGGCTTCCGCGTGCTTGATGCATGCGACGGCACGGAGGCATTGACCTTATGGAAGAAACACGAAGGCGATATTGATATCGTGCTGACGGATTTGATGATGCCAGGCGGCGTGAATGGACATCAGCTTGTGGAGCGACTGAGGGATCGTGATCGAGATGAATCCGCGCGTGTCGCGATCCTGCCGAAGGTGCTGGATCAACGTCGCCTCCGCTTGCGGGAATTTTTCGAAGGTGAACCGCGGCATCTGCTTGTCGTCCACCCGGAGCGTGGAATACAAAAAGCTGGCCTTGGCGGAAACACAGACGGTGCCGGCAGGCATTTACGCGGACCGTCCGGATCTGAAAGCGATTTTCGTCAGCGGATACCCCTCGGACTTATTCGGTGACGAGACTTTCCGCGATGAGTCGGCGAATTTTCTGCAGAAGCCGTACCGATTGCAGAACCTCGCGGACATGGTGCACGAGTGGTTTCTGCAGAGATTTCCATTCTTACCTCATCGTAATATTCGGGAAAGGTTCTCGCCACCGAATGCGGGCATCGTGTGCTCATGATTAATCACAATGCTTCAATTAGGAGTCACTTTGGAAAGGCGCGCGCGCACGGCACTGCGATGGTGGCGAGCGCTTTTGTTTGCGGCGGATTGTTTGCCGCGACGGGAGCGGATCCGGTCGCGTCCACGACCGCGAACCCCGAGATCAAAGTCGACCATGCGGCGGTGAATCGCGCGCACGTTTCGGCCGGCAGTTTTGCCCCGGTGGTGCAGAAGGTGGCGCCGAGCGTGGTGCAGATTTTTGTCACTGGAAAAGACTCCGGCCGCCGGCAGGCGATGTCGGGCGATCAGATGGAGCAGTTTCGCCGGTTCTTTGGCGGGCAACCGCAGTTCGGTGGCGGCGGTGGCCAGCCCGGCGGCGGGATGATGCCTAACGAGTCTGATTCGCCGCGGCTTCATGGCCTCGGATCGGGTGTGATCGTTTCGGCCGACGGCTATATTCTCACAAACAATCACGTGGTCGGCGAAGCGAGTGCCATCCGCGTTGCGCTCGCCGATGGGCGGGAATTCGAGGCGAAAGTGGTCGGCACCGATCCGAAGACGGACCTCGCTGTGATCAAGATCAAGGCGGACAATTTGCCCGCGCTCACCCTGACCGATAGCAACGAGGTCGCCGTCGGCGATGTGGTGCTCGCGGTGGGCAATCCTTTCGGCATCGGGCAAACCGTGACCGAAGGCATCGTCAGCGGCAAAGACCGGGTGACGGGCAACGCGCAGGATGAGGATTTCATCCAGACCGATGCGGCGATTAATCCTGGCAATTCGGGCGGCGCGCTCGTCGATGTCGAAG
>JALYZW010000109.1 GCA_030945725.1 Verrucomicrobiota bacterium
GGCGCGGCGATCGACACGTTCTACGTCGCGGAACAGGTCGGGCGCGGAAAAATTACCGACCAAACGCGGATTGTGGAGCTCCAGGATAGGCTCCACAAAGCGGCGCTCGGAGGCTGGTGAGCGAACGCGAGTTCGCGCTGGTCGTAGCGCAGTTCAGGCGTATTTTCCGGCAGCAATTTTTCATCGCATGAACGTCTTGATTCTCGCCGCCGGTTACGCCACCCGCCTTTATCCTTTGACGCGGAAAAAAGCGAAGCCGCTGCTGGAAGTGGCCGGAAAACCGATGATCGAATGGGTGCTGGATAATCTCGGTCCAGTCGCCGAGATCGACACGATTTATATTGTCACGAACAACAAATTCGCGAGCGATTTCCAAGCCTGGGCGGATGGCTACAAGAGCCGCAATCCCCATCGTCAATTCAAGATCATCAACGATGGCTCGACCGACGATTCCGACAAACTCGGCGCGATCGGCGACATCAATCTCGTGATCACACGCGAGACGCTGGCCGACAAAGACCTGATCATCGTCGCGGGGGACAATCTCTTCAGCGAAGCGTTAACCGATTTCGTGACGGCGGCGCGCGGCTCAGAGGCGACGCTCGCCACCTACGACGTCGGCGATCTGGAGGCGATCAAGAAATACAACAACATCACGACGGACGCGGAGGGCGTGATTACCGAGTTCGAAGAGAAGCCGTCGAAACCGAAAAGCACGTTAACCGGGATCGCGTTGTATTATTTCTCGCGCGCCGTGATTCCGTTGTTCACCACTTATCTCGCGGCCGGAAACAATCCTGATCAACCGGGCCGCTTCATCCAGTGGCTTTACACTCGCAAGCCGGTGAAAACTTTCCAGGTGCGCGGGACGTGGTTCGACATCGGCAGCAAAGAAACGCTGGAGGAAGCGAACAAGATTTTTGCGCAGTTTGCGCGGTAGAAATCCGGAATCCTGCGCGGCGGATCGCGGCGCTCCAATTTATTTCCGGCGACCTTCGTCGAATTCGATCAGGTCGAAGTAAGTCTGGATGTCCTTGCGCTGCTCGCCGCCGGCCTCCTTCAGAAAATGAAGGAACCGCGCTTTCTTGACCGCGGTGTCGGGATGCCGGGAAATCATCGCCGCGTTCCATTGCTCAATCTCAGCCGGCGAACGTTGGACGCCGTGTTGACCGATCCAATCCAGAATCTGCGCGTCGTTCTCGAGTCGGTTGGCAGCTTCTTCAAACGCGTCCGGATCAACTTTTAGGAATGCCAGCAAATGCTTGTCGAACCCTATGGTTTTGTAGTTGTACCCATCGAGCAGACCTTGCCGGTGCAGCTTTGCCTTATCGATCAACCGCGGGAGGTGAACGTATCCGCCGAGCCGCTCGTACGGACTGCGTGGAAGCAGTTTTTGCATTGAGCCCGGGCTAGGTCGCGGGCAAAGGCGGCGGGATCAGCATCGGTATCGTTTCGCCGACGGCGGGCGCGGAAGCTTGCGGGAGGAGCTCGGCCTGCTCGAGACCGACAGTGCCGATCACTAGTTGCCCGGAGAAAACGCCGCCTTTTTCTACCGAGATCGATTTCGCGGTGACGTTTCCGTCCAGCGCGCCGGTGCGACGAATCGTGACGAGACCTTCGGCGATGATATCGCCGGTCATCCGACCGTCGATCTCGATACTTTTCGTGCGCAACTGGCGAAAAAACTGCACTTCGGCTCTGCGTTCGACGATCACGTGCACGGCTTTCATTCGACCAGGAATTTTGCCGGCGAGGTTCACCCGCACTGTTTCGCTGCACTGCAGATTTCCGCGCATCTTTCCTTCGATGAGCGCCGTGCGGCAAACGACGCTGCTGCTCGTGACATCGCCGCGCGGCGTGATGTGCACCTCTCCGTGGGTCCGGATCGCGCGGCTGAACGCGGTGGTTACCTTGTAATCGCGCAGGTCCTGGTGCGCCCCGCATTTCCGGCAGCTGGTGGACGTCGCGGCCCAGTTCACATCCTGCGTCGCAGTGCAATCAAAGCAGTCGATCGTGCCGCTTCTCGGCTTTGCCCACAGGCCTTCGATCCGCCCGCGCAGCGCGGAAGCCGCACCGGCAAAGCGCGGCGGCTCGGCCGGCGCAACCTCTTCGCGCCGGCCTTGCAGCTTGATCTCGACTCGCGGTGCGGTGGGCGAAAAATGCTTACCGCACTGACGGCAAATCGTGCTTTTCGCGGCGGCATAGTCCTGCTGTTGGAAGCCACAGTGTGGACACTCCACACTGACCTTCGCAGGCGAGGACTTTGCCACTGAACGCTAGCGGGTTAGGGCTGCGATTAAGCGCGGGAGCCGAAAGCCGACTTCGCCGGCGCGGGAGATTCGTCATTTCGGACGATCTCTGGTCGTGCCGCGGGCTTGTTCGCGCCGCTCGCACTCGTCACCTCGGATTTGCCGATAAAGGTCGCGCCCTCTTCAATCACGAGTCGAGCCGCTTTCAGATCCCCCTGCAACGTGCAGCGCGACTTCAACTCGCAGCGCTCAGCCACCGTGATGTTGCCCTGAACTTTGCCGTAAACGGTGATCGATTTGGTTTTGATTTCGCCGCGGATATCGGCGTTTTCGCCGATCGTCAGGACGCCGTCCGAGTTAATCTCTCCCTCGACCCGACCGTCGATGAGCAGTTCCTTTTGAAATTTGATCGAGCCTTTGATTTCGACATCGCTCGAAAGGATGTCCTTGCCAGTGTGTTCAGCCATAAACTTTTTGTGATCGGTGGTCGGTTGTTGTTGGGTTTGTTGTGGTGGTGTCGATGTTTGCGGAGGGGTCCGAGCGGGCTCCTCGCGCTGCGCTGCGCCATTGCTGGTCTCAGCGGGGGCGCTCGCGGTCGAGGATCCGTCTCCGACCGCGGCGAGGGGCTTCTGCGGAATAAATTTTTTCAGCACGGCCTAGTATTGTCAACGCTAGGTGCTGCTGTCAACGGCTCGCCTCTGGAAAACCGCCCTTTTCGCGAGAAAGATCGACCCGAAACAGCTTGGTCGTCGCGTTTGCAAAGGTCGGAACGAGAAATGGAGGCGCACGCGAAGGCGTCCGGTCCAGGACCCGCCCGAAGCTCGCGGCCTCCCCGAGGTCAGTGCGGCCGAGGATCCCCGCCGAGTTGGCCACCGTCCGATCGGCATCGTAGGAGAGAACCCAGGCGACGTGATGTTTGCGGAGGACCGCGCGCACCGCATCAGGATCGGTCGAGAGGAAAAAACGGGCTGTGTCGACGATGCCGTCGATCGACTGATGTGACGAGCCGGCGACTCCCGGTTCCCGAGCCCAGTACGCGATCGCGGGCGAGAGCCACCAGGGTGCCAGAAATGAAGTGTCCGCGGCCGGCGGTAGTTGCTTCACCGCGGCCCGTAGCTCGACCATCTCGCGACGGCGTTCGGTCCGCTCCGCCGCGATGGACTCGTTAGGCCAGAGGGTCGCGTCCCACGCCTGGAGTAGTGGGAACATCGAGACGCATAGCATCGCGAATACGATGGCGCGGGGCGCCGGTAGCGCCATCAAAAGCACCGGCAGGACGAGGCTGAAGATCGCGACGAAAAAATAGGCCCACCTCGCTTGCCACACGGTGAGACCGAACGTGACGACCGACACACCGATGACGAACCACGGAGGCAACATTCGCCGGCGGAACGCGATGAATCCGAGCACCGGGGCGAGCGGCAGGAAGTAGCCGCACCATTCGACCCAGCTCCGACTGTCCAGGCGGACGGGACGCAGCTCTCCGATTGTATCGAGCCAATGCGTGAAGGCGGCTCGGTCCGGAGGCCACGTGAGCGGAAGTGCGCGTCGTTCTACGATCCCAGCGGTGAGGATCACCGCCGCAACAAACAGCCACCACGATCGCCGACGGCGCGCGAAAAATTCACGCGGACGAATGATCGCCTTACAGATCACGACCAGCGCGAAAATGACCAAGGGCTCATAGATTGAAACCCAGAGCGCAACGGCCCATGCGAGCGCGCTTGTCGTGCTCCACGCGCGCGACCATTCGATCTCGAGTGACCACTCTGCGCACAGGGCGACCATCCCCAGCATGAGCGCCAGCGATTGATGATCGGGCCGGCCGAGCTCAGTCGCGTGAACGAGAATTGGACTCGCTGCGAAGAGCCCCAGCGCGGCAACACGAAACGCAAAGCGCATTTTGCGCAGCCACCAGCATAAAAACCAGGCGCCGCCCGTCGCGAGCAGCGGGGAAATCAACGCGCCGGCCAGGTCCAGAGGTTGGGCCGAAAACGGTCGCAGCAAACACCCAAGTCCGGCGATCGCGTAGTCCAACGGCGCGGTCGTGTGCGGACTCGTGCCGACGGGAAAATTTTCGAACTCGTGGTGTCGAACGACCGATCCGGGATGCTCGAAGCAAATCCGCGCGCGGGTCATGCGCGCGTAGCAATCCGCGTCGGTGAAGTAAATGTCACCGCCCACGAAGACATCGCGGTAATTCGCGCAACGCGACGTGAGAACGAGAACCGATAGGGCCGCGATCTCGAAAAACAGACACGCGCGCGGCCACACTTCCCCGTTGTAATCGGGAATTGGAAATCTCGAAATTCCAAAAGCTTGGGCCCACCAGGATTCGAACCTGGGACCAAGGGATTATGAGTCCCCTGCTCTAACCGCTGAGCTATAGGCCCGATTTACGAGGGAAAGTGGATACTTGATCGTGCACTTTACTACTCTTTTACCATCCGATTTTGCCACCTTTTTGTAGAACTGCCCTTACCCTCCTCCTGGTTTTCTCAACCGATTCGGCAGCTCGTGCGGCTGACACACCATCATCGCCCAGCTCAGCAAAGAACCGAGTCGAGCCGCTCGAGAACTGTTCCCTCTCGCGTTTGCGGAACTAGCTTATAGCTTAGAGAAACAAGGGCAGCCAGTTGAAGAAAGTCTCGGATTGCATCGTGCGAATCCCCTGGCCGCGGAGCAAAGCAAGAAAGATGGACCCGATCACGACGCGCCGGCGCGTTCGTATTTTTTGTAGCCTCGTGGCGTTACTGGTGCTGGTTCCGCAGGGTGCCGCGGACGCGATCATTCTCTTTCGCACCGGCGATCCGACTGCGAATGCCACGGCACCGACCGGCTCGTTAGCGAACAGCGGGTGGCAGTTTCAAGGGACGTTTGGGGATTACCTCGGCACGCCGGTCGCACCGCATTTTTTCATCACCGCGCAACACATTGGCAGCGCGCCGACGTTCGTTTTTCGCGGGGTGAATTACACGCCGGTGCGTTCCTTTGACGATCCCGCAAGCGATTTGCGGCTTTGGGAAGTTTCGGAAACGTTCCCCGCCTACGCCCCGCTTTACACCGGCAGCGCTGAAGTCGGCGGGCACATCGTGGTTTTTGGACGCGGGACCCAGCGCGGCGCGGAGCGGATTGTGAATGGGCAGCTGGTCGGCTGGACGTTTGGACCGAGCGATTCGGTGCAGCGGTGGGGCGAGAATCAGGTGGCGCGGATCGTTCAGCACGATGGGAAAGAAACCCTTTACGCGCTTTTCGATCAGGCTGGGCTGCCTAACGAGTGCCACCTTTCCGGCGGCGATTCGGCTGGTGGGGTGTTCCTCGATGACGGCGGCGTCTGGAAACTCGCCGGGCTAAATTACGATATCGACAGCTTTGCTTCTGGTCCGGATGCCGGCGGGCCATTCAATGCGGCAATGTTCGATGAACGCGGATCATACACCGCGGCGGGGATGCTGGTGACCGGAGATGCGCCGGTGCCGTCCGGTTTTTACGCCTCAAGGATCTCCACGCGAGTCGCCTGGATCACGAGCATTATCTCACCGCGCTTGGCGAACATTTCCGCTCGCACCTCCGTGCGCAACGGAGACGCCGTTTCCATTGGCGGTTTCATCATCCGCAGCGGCGCTGGCATGACCAAGCGGGTTCTGCTTCGAGCATTGGGACCGTCATTGCAGGCGAACGGCGCGCCGCTCAGCGGACGTCTGGAGAATCCCCTGCTAGAACTGCACGCAGCGGACGGAGGCTTGATCGCCGCGAATGACGACTGGCGCAGCGATCCGTCCGCCGCCGCCTTACAAAGCACTGGACTCGCGCCGACAGCAGACACGGAAGCAGCCTTGGTGGTGACGCTGTCCGCCGGGAGCTACACCGCCGTGATGCGCGGGGTGAACGGGAGCAACGGAATCGGCTTGCTCGAAGTATACGACATCGATGAAGGAACGAACGACGCGCGTCTGGTGAATCTTTCCGCGCGCGCGTTTGTGAGTGGTGGTGACGATCTGCTCATTGGCGGCGTGATTGCGCACACGGGAGCGCAGCGGTTACTGCTTCGCGCGCTCGGCCCGGAACTCGCCGGCCTCGGAGTTGCAGACGCGTTAGGTGATCCGGCGCTCGAGTTGCATGACGCAAACGGCGCTCTGCTCGTTTCGAACGATAGTTGGCGCGACGCCGCGAACAGTGCCGATATCGCTGCGACCGGCATTGCGCCAGCGGACGCGCGGGAGGCAGCCGTATTGTTTACGCCGAACATCGGCGCATACACCGCGATCGTGCGCGGGAGTGGCAACACGACGGGCGTCGCCTTGCTCGAAGCGTATCTGCTCTTGTAGTTTTCGCGAGCGCGTCAGTAGCGGACGCCAGCCGTCGGCTCCGGCGCAGGTGGAGGTGAACGGCGTCGCGCGGTCATGGAAGCTTCCAGCGCATTCGGATCGTTCGAGCCTTCCTGCTTCGTGCCAGTATCCGCTCGCCACAGCAGCAGGCCTACGTGCACGAAAATGCTCAGGATAAACCCGATCACGAGCCCGAGACCGACCGTGTAGCGTAGTGACCGCGCAGCAATGTCGAAAATGCTCGGAACCGGATTTTTATGCATTGCCGAAAGAGTTTGATGCGAGAGCGCGGACCCGGCAATCACGCTCCCCCGTTATCTTGCTGTACCGCAAGCGCCGCCGAAAAACTCGCGGGCGCGGCGAGATCATACACGGACCATCGCGCGTCATGGACTGTAACATCGGCGAAGAGCGGCGGGTTCGCCGCGCTATCGAGGAGATCGATCTGCGACATCCTCTCGGCAATCCCGGTGCCGATTCCTTTGATCAACGCTTCCTTCCGCGTCCACGCGCGCAAAAACGCCGCGCGACGCTCGACCGGATCGGCCAGCGCTTTCCAGCTCTCAAGCTCGCGCGGCGACAGCACACGCGCGGCCAGGGCGGGTAGATTTTTGTCGTCAATCTCGAGACGTTCGGCGCGTTCGAGATCGACGCCGACTTCCCTGTCCATCGCGAGCGCGAAAATCGCCCACCCTGCCGAGTGCGACACGCTGAAGCGCACGGCTGATTCAAGGTGCCGCGGCTTTCCGTGTTCGCTGTAAACGAACGAGATGTCGCCAGGAATCTCATCCAGCGCAGCTCCGAGCAAAATGCGCAAGAGCCCACGCGTGGCGACGAAGCTGTGCCGATCGCGTGGGAAATGGAAGCGGGCGGCACGGGCCCGCTCAAGCTCGTTGAGATGCGCATGAAGCCCCGTGAGCTCGCCGTCCGGTATCGCGCTAACTTCCGCTGTCCACACGCGGACATCTGCGACGGGCGAAGGCGGAAATTCACGCAGGCGTAGAGGCATCAACACGATAAAAATCAGCCGCCCGGACCGTTCTTTTGCAGGATGGCCTGAATGCGCTCCGCAAGCGTTTCCACATGCTCGGTGATGCATTCGAGATGCGTCCCGGGCAACGGATGGACGGTGCTTTTAGGAGCGAGCCGTCGCCAAGCCGCAGCGGGGTTGGCTTTGCCATCGGTCACATCTTCGGAAAGCAACAACGCAACCGGCCCGCAGTATGGAAGCCGTCGATAACCGGCCGCCGCCCACTGAAAAAACGACGGCATGTCTCGTTCGGCCGCTGGTTGACCGCGATGGGAGGTCGGCGCCGCCGAGGCCGTTTCGTTCCGGCG
>JALYZW010000114.1 GCA_030945725.1 Verrucomicrobiota bacterium
CCTTGAATGTGAACGCGATGACGTGGCGGACGTCGCCGGCGGCGACTGAGCTCGAGACGCGTGTGCTCGAGTGGCTGCAAGAATGGCTGCATCTGCCAGCGGAGTTTCGCGGCGTGGTTTACGATACCGCTTCGATCTCCACGATGCACGCGCTCGCCGCCGCGCGCGAAGCCGCCGCTCCCGAGGTGCGAGCGCGCGGACTTTCCGGCCGCGACTTGCCGGCATTTCGCATTTACACGTCGGACCAGGCGCACAGTTCGGTCGACAAAGCGGCCATCGCGCTGGGCCTCGGCGAAGAAAACGTGCGCCGGGTCGAAAGCGATTCCGAGTTTCGCATGGACGTGTCTGCGCTGCGCAAGGCCATCGCGGCAGATCTCGAGCAAGCGCATAAGCCGCTCGCGGTAGTTGCGACTGTCGGGACGACTTCCACCGCCAGTGTCGACCCGCTTCGCGCGATCGCCGAAGTGTGCCGTGAACATGAGATGTGGCTGCACATCGATGCAGCCTATGGCGGCGGGATGGCGCTTCTGCCGGAAGCGGCGTGGATGATCGATGCGTTCGACGAAGCCGATTCGATCGTGATCAATCCGCACAAAATGCTCTTCGTCCCATTCGATTTCAGCGCGCTTTACCTCCGCGACATTGAGCGGCTGCGCCGCGTTTTCACGCTCGTGCCCGAATACCTTCGCGGCGACGCGGCCGGCGCGGAAATCAATTACATGGATTACGGAGTCCAACTCGGACGCCGTTTTCGCGCCCTGAAAGCGTGGATGGTCTGGCGCACCTTTGGGCGGGAAGGTTTGGCGGCGCGGATTCGCGAGCATCTACGTCTCGCACAACTTTTCACGAGCTGGATCAAGGAAGACCGCCGCTTCGAATTAGCCGCGCCGACCGTGATGGGCGTCGTCTGTTTTCGCCTCGTCGATGGTGATGACGCCGCGAACCAGCTTGCCGTTGAGACCATTAACGCGAGCGGGAAGAGCTACCTGATGCAAACGCGACTGCGCGGTCGTGCTGTCATGCGCCTGGGCCTCGGCAACATTCTGACAGGAGAGGAAAATCTGCGGCGCGTGTGGCATCTGATTCAGAAAACGGTCGAGACGCTCAGCTGCGCGTAATCCGGCCTGTCGTTGTTGCGACATAGGTCTTGCGAATTATACTTAGCGTGCCGCGACGGTGCGGCCTCAGCCCAAAATTTATGCCTTACTATCAGAAGCTCGGCGAAATTCCGCGTAAGCATCACATCTGGTTTCATCGCAATGGCGGTGCGCCGACTTTCAAGAATGAGGGGATCGCCTATGAGCACGTCATCACGACCGAAGGATTCAATGAGGCCTACTCGATCATCTATCATCTGCGGCCGCCGACGCGGGTGCGGAAGGTGGAACTGATCAAGTATTGGGAGCCGAAAAAAGTCACCGAGACGCCGCTCCGTCATCATCACATCAAGACGGCGAACATTCCGCGCCGCGGCGATCTCTACACTGGGCGAATTCCGATGTTGTTCAACTCGGACATGACGGCGTATCGCTCGCGCCCGGCGCAAGCCTACGGTGAGTTCGAGTATTACAAAAATGGCGGAGCGGATGAAACGATCTTTGTTTTTCACGGCGGCGGAACGCTCGAGACGGTCTTCGGAAAGCTGCGGTATCGGGCGGAGGATTACATCGTGATCCCGCGCGGCATCACCTACCGGCTCGTGCCCGATAACGTTGAAGAGGAAGACTACTTGATCCTCGAATCGAAAGGCCCGGTGCGGATTCCGGAACGCTATATCAATCGCGAAGGCCAGATCCGGATGGGCGCACCGTATTCCGAGCGCGATCTGCATGGTCCGACGGAGCTGCTCACAATCGATCGCGAGGAAGATGTCGCGGTGCTCGTGAAAGATGGCGCGCGCCTGACCCGGGTCGTGCACGCGCATCATCCCTTCGATGCGCTCGGCTGGGACGGCTACCTCTACCCATTCACGTTTAACGCGGCGGATTTCGAGCCGATTACCGGAACGGTGCATCAGCCGCCGCCGATCCACCAGACCTTCGAGGTGCGCGGGTACGTCATTTGCACCTTCGCGCCGCGCGTGCTCGATACGCATCCCGAGGCAGTGAAAATCCCGTGGGTGCACGATAACGTCGAAGCGGACGAAGTGCTGTTCTACGTGCGCGGGAATTTCGGTTCGCGCAAAGGCATCGAGAGCGGTTCGATCACGTTGCATCCGCAGGGGATTCCGCACGGGCCACATCCGGGGACGATCATGGCCAGCAAGGAAGCGGTCCGGACCGAAGAGCTCGCAGTGATGTTCGACACCGCAAAGGCGCTCGAATTGACGGAAGATTCTGTCGCTCTCGACGACCCGAATTATCCCCTGAGCTGGCTCGACTGAGACTCCGGATTCGCATGGGGGAAAACGGAGAGACGGAGTTTGAGGCAGCCACCCGGCGGATCGCGAAAATCCCGCGCTGCGGTGCAGCGAAGCTCGCGGGCATGGAGCGTTCGTTCCATGAATTGCTTGCCGCCGTCGGCGAAGATCCGCGGCGGGAAGGATTACTGAAGACGCCGGCGCGCGCCGCCCGCGCCTTCGAATTTCTCACCAACGGCTACCGGCAAAGCCTCGATGAAGTGGTGAATGACGCCATCTTCGCGTCCGATGCGAGCGAGATCGTGCTCGTCAAGGATATCGAGCTCTACTCGACCTGTGAGCATCATTTGCTGCCGTTCATCGGGAAGGCGCACGTGGCTTACATCCCGCGCGGAAAGGTGATCGGCCTTTCGAAAATCGCGCGCATTGTTGACGTGTTCGCCCGCCGTTTGCAGATCCAGGAAAATCTCACCACGCAGATCGCGGACGCACTCATGCACACGTTGCATCCGGTCGGCGCGGCTGTCGTGATCGAGGCGAAACATCTTTGCATGATGATGCGCGGAGTTGAGAAACAGAATTCGGTCATGACGACCTCTTGCCTGCTCGGCTCGTTCAAGGAAGACGCGCGGACACGCTCCGAGTTTCTCGCCCTGCTGAAGTAGCCGGTCAGACGCGTCATGCTCCTGACGGTCAGTAAGCGGCTGGAATTTTCCGCCTCACGACGCTTGCTCGTCCGAGGATGGAATGATGCCGAAAATCTCGCCGCGTTCGGACCGGAGACCTCCGCGCGGTATGGGACGGGACGGAATTACGTCGCCTATTTTGTTTTTTCCGGCGCAGTCGATCGCGCGAACGGAATGCTGATGAACATCAGCGAAATCAAAGCGCGCATCGGCGAGCTGCTGCACGGCGGATTCGATCACAAATTCCTGAACGAAAATAATCCAGCCTTCGCCGACATCCCACCGACCGCCGAGCACGTCGCGCGACAACTTTTCGACGGCGCGCGTCCGTTGTTTTCGGATTCGCAGGCGCAGCTTGTCGCGTGTCACCTCTCCGAAACGCCCGAGCGTTCTGCGACGATCTATGCGTCGGGCGCATGCGAGGCGAACTACTGGTTCAGCTTTTCGGCCGCGCGCCAGACGATGTCGCCGCATCTTTCGTCGAGCGAGAACGAACAGCTGTTCGGCATCGCCGCGTCCCCATACGGCCACGGGCACAACTATCGTGCGCGCCTCACCATCCGGCAGGAAACGGCGCCGGTCGTTGAGCCGATCATCATGTACGAGCAGCTGGATGATTGCGTCCGTTCGCTGCGCTCAGAGTTGGACCACAAGAATTTGAACCACGAAGTTCCCGCGCTCCGCGGCCGGCCGATTACCACCGAAAGTCTCGTGCGCTACCTTCTCGAACGCGCCGCCGCATGTATGCCGGTCGCCCGCGTGCGCCTGCACGAGCGCGACGATTTTTTTGCGGAACAACAGATCGACGGACAATCATTCGTCGGCATGCAAATGCCTTTCGCGGCGGCGCACCGGTTGCACGCCGCCACTTTGCCCGCGGCCGAGAATCTCGCGCTCTACGGCAAATGCAACAATGCGCGCGGCCATGGCCACCGCTATCTCGTCGAGGCCACGATCGGCGGCGATTACGACCGGCGGGCCGGAACGCTCTGCGACTTCACCGCATTTCAAACCGGCATCGCCGAAGCCCTTCGCCCTTGGCAGGATAAACATCTCGATTTGGAAGCGGAAGAATTCCGCGATCGACCTTCGACCGGCGAAAATATCGTGCAGGCGCTCTGGCCCAAAATGAACACGCGCCTCGACGACCGATTGACGCGGCTGCGATTGTGGGAGACCCCGAACAACCGATTCGCCTTGCGGCGCGACGGTAAATGAAGCGATACCTTATCACGGGCGCGAGCCGCGGCATTGGCCGAGCGATCGCGGTCAAGCTGGCGAGCGCGGACACAACACTCTTCGTGCATGGCCGGAATCAGCAGGCTCTTTCCCGGACCGTGCGGACGGTCGCGGAGAATAACGGCGATGCCGTTCCGCTGGCCTACGATCTCGGAGACGTCGCGCAGCTTCGGCGCATGATCGCGGAGATTGGCGAAGAGCCTCTTGACGGCCTCATCAACAACGCTGGAGTCGCCCTCGTCAAACCATTCGACGCCATTACCGCGCGCGAATGGCAGGCAGCCTTCGCGATCAACGTGACGGCGCCTTTCCTGTTAACGCAGAAACTGTCGCGCTTTATGAAACCAGGCGCGAGCATCGTGAATATTCTTTCCATCGCGGCGAAAACCGGCTTCCCGAATTGGAGCGGTTATTGCATGACGAAGTTCGCGCTCGAAGGCTTCTCGCGCGCGGTCCGCGAAGAGCTGCGGCCGCGTGGCATTCGCGTGATCAATGTTTATCCCGCGGCCACGAACACCGAAATTTGGGACGACGTGGAAGGCACCTGGCCGCGGGAAAAAATGCTACTTCCCGTCGAGATCGGTGATGCGGTCGCCTACGCGCTCTCGCGGCCGGCGGCGGTCGCGGTCGAGAACATCGACATCCTGAACCTGACCGGCCGCTTGTGACGCGATTGCCGCGATCAGTTCGCGGCCGTCTGGAGCGTCGTCTTGTGGTAGGTGACGAGTCGGAAGCCCCAATCGATTAATGTCGAAATGCTTTCGTCGATGAGTTTCCGGTTGTTCAGGAACGCAACGATTTTTTGCTTCAGGTCGTTCTGCAAAGCGCAGTCATCGAGGATCTCGAAAATCTCCATCGAGAGCAGCCAGTCGCTACCGTGTTCGGCTTGTTGCGTTTCCCAGATTTCGCCGAGCCGTTCGTACCCGACCTTTGATTCGCGGATCCGGCGAACCTGCGAGTAAAGGTTTTCCAGGCGTTTGCGTTTCGCATCGGACGGAACTTTGATCGTGCGATCCTTTGGCACGAGCGCGACTTGGTTGTACGCGTCTTTGTCCGCGGCGCCGTTGAAGACCGAAGTGATACCTTCGCCGACGGCCATGTCATAGACTCCCCACGCGGGATCAAACAAGACGCGGTCGCGGTGATTCGCGGTGCAGTCGGAGAACGTCACCACGAGCAACTTGCCGTCGCGTTCGAGCAATTTCTCGACGTTGCCTTCGACCGTGATGCCGCTTTCGAATTCAAGCTTCACCCGCTTTCCTGGGGCAAGATCCGGCGTTGCTTTCGAGGTTCCGATGGGCGAACCGAAACCGTCCGCGTGCTGGTCCCGCCCATGTCCGGGCAGCTGCTGGTCGCGGAAGGCTAATGCGGTGGGCCCGCTCGTGCGGAGATAGATTGGGGTGGCGCCGCCATCGGTCAGCACCTCGGTGAACGTCCCGGAAACCTGCAGGCCGGACGCGTATTCACACGTGGCGGTGTTCTTGCATTCGATCGCCTTGTTGATTCCGGCCAGCCCGCCGACACGGAACGCCATCGTGCTGGCGAAATCTTCGAGCACGCTGCGCAGATGATCGAAGTCCGGTGTGACGAAAAGCTGCGGCTGCTTCGTCGTGATATCGAATGGCTGATTTTGGGCATCAGTCGTGTAGGCAATCTTGCGCACGTTCTCTTCCAGGCAGGTCACCGATTCCCCGATCGACGAGAGCAAGCCGGCGCCGTAGATCTTCGGGTTCTCGATCGTGCCGATGAGACCGTACTCGACCGTCCACCAATGCAGCCGCGACAAGAGCGCCATCTCGGATGGCTCGCCCAGATCGGCCTGACGTTGCGACACGAGCTTCAGCGCCGCATCGATCTCGGTGGGCGGAGTGTTCGGTTGTTCCTTCAGAATCGAGAGATGGCGGATCGCTTCGTACAACTCGAAATCCTTTTTCGATGACATCGCGCGTGCTCCGACCTCGCCGAAACGCTGCAGATAATTAGAGTACTCGCGATCGACGATGATGGGGGCGTGGCCGGCGGCTTCGTGCACGATGTCGGGCGCCGGCGTGTACTCGATGTGATGGAGCTGGCGCATGTCGCATGCGATCACCAGCACCTTGTAGGCTTGGAATTCCATGAAGGCCGCCGGCGGGATGAAGCCGTCCACTGCCACCGCGCCCCAACCGATGCGGCCGAGAATGTCATTCATCTCGTCGATGCGCGGGATGCGCTCGAAGGAAATGCCGGTGTCGAGGAGGCCCTGGAAGTAAACTTTATGCGCGTATTCCTTCAGGAAAAACGTGTTCTGCCGCATGATGAAGCGCCAGACCGCATGGTCGACCGGCGTGTATTCGTCGTAGCGCTGGTCGACCGCGAATTGCAGCAGATGTTTCGGCAACGACGCGACCGCCGGGTTGGTGGTTGAGATGCCGTGGTTGGTGCTCATAAGCAGATTCTCGCGATGAAGTGTACGATAAGAATCGTGCACCGTCGAGCAAGCGCGTTTGTCGGTAGTGGTACAGTTTGAACGCTGGTCAGCAACCTATCGGGTTGCATCAACCTGAGCGCTCAAGCATACTCGGCGGCATGGCTAAACGAGCACGCGGTGGCGACCTGAATCAAATTGCGTCGTCCATTGTCGAACAGACAACGGATATTCCAGACGCTCGGAAGAATCCGGCGGCGGTTGCGCTAGGCCGACTCGGCGGACTGAAGGGCGGCAAAGCTCGCGCAGAATCGTTATCAAAAAAGCGGCGCTCCGAGATTGCCAAGAAAGCAGCTAAACGAAGG
>JALYZW010000116.1 GCA_030945725.1 Verrucomicrobiota bacterium
CGCTCGTCTTCATCTCGCACGACGTGCATTTCATTCGGAAGCTGGCCACGAAAGTCCTGCATGTGCATGCCGGTCGCGTGACGCCATATCCCGGCGGGTACGATTATTTTCTCGAGAAAAGTGGCGCCTTGGCCGACGAACGTGCCGCGCTCACGGCCAGCTAGGTCGCGCGGCGCGATCTTCTCGTTCATGCCGGTCGCGTCGTCTCCGAAGTCAAAGCCGCGCTCGCTTGCGGATGGGCGTCTCGAAGTCCGACGCTCGGGCGTGCATGGCAAAGGCGTCTACGCGACCGCGCCGATTCGGAAAGGGACGCGGATCGTCGAATACACCGGGCGCCATATTCCCTGGAAAGAAGCGATGGAATTGCCGCCGCATCGTCCCGACGATCCATATCACACCTTCTTTTTCTCGCTCGATAACGGCGACGTCATCGACGCCGGTGTCGGAGGAAACGAATCGCGCTGGATTAATCATTCCTGCGATCCAAACTGCGAGACGAACGAGGAAGAGGACCGGATCTTCGTCTACGCGCTGCGGACGCTGCGGCCCGGAGACGAGCTTTTCTACGACTACAAAATCGTCCCGGCGGAACGGCGCACGAAGAAGCTCGAGAAGGAATTCGCGTGTCGGTGCGCCAGCGCAAAATGTCGGGGCACGATGCTCGAGCCGGTGAAACCCCGTCGACGAAAGACTCGTTAGGCCACCACGCGGCGGTACAACGCTTCGTAAAGCGGGACGACCTTCGCGGCGCTAAAGCGTTGCTCCGCTCGGACCCGCGCCCGTTCGCCGAGATCGCGCGCCATCTGCGGCGTCTCGAGCAGGCGATCCAGCGCAGCGGCGAGCGACGCACGATCGCCGAACGCCTCAAGGCAACCGGTGTCGCCAACCACTTCGGGAATACCGCCGATGCCGAACGCGACGACCGGCTTCGCGCAAAACATCGATTCGAGAATGCTGAGGCCAAAGCTTTCGATCTCGGATGTGTAGAGCGCGGAATCCGCGGCGCGCAGATAATCCTCCACCGCCACGGGACTCGCCTTGACGATGACCCGCTCGCGTATCCCCAGTTCGTCGAGGAGCGTTTCGTACGGTGCAAACGATCCCCCGGCCAGAATCAAGAGCCGCATCGCTTCGCGATTTCGTGCCGATGCGAAGGTGCGAAGGAGGAGGTCGATTCGCTTTACCCGGCGCAAATTCGACATGTGCACGACCAGGAAATCGCCGCCAACCCCGAGCTCCGCGCGTACTTCTTCGCGCGTGCGAGCCGGCGGTGCGGGCGCGAAGAAATTTGGAATCACTTCGATATCGCGGCGAAGGCGAAACGTCTCCATCGTTTGCCCACGTAAGCTTTCCGAGACCGTTGTGACCGCGTCCGAACAAATCAGCGCGTGTTCGATCGCAGGGCGATAGGCCGGATCGCGGCCGAGCAAATTTGTGTCGGTCCCGTGGAGCGTCGTCACCAATTTCGGCGCGGTTTTCCCGATCATCTCGGCCGCGAGGTGCGCGGCGATAGCGTGCGGCACCGCGTAGTGGGAATGCAGCACATCGAGGTGCGCACTGCGCGCCACGTCCGCCATTCGCACGGCTAAAGGCAACGTGTAATCGGGACATGGGAACAGACTGTTTTCGCCCACAGCCACTTCGTGAAAGTGAATGCGCGGCGCCGTCAGATCGAGCCGCACCGGTTTCGCGTAGCTGAAAAAATGGACTTCGTGCCCGCGCGCCGCGAGATCGGTGCCGAGCGCCGTCGCCAGGATGCCGCTGCCGCCGATGAGCGGAAAGCAGGTGATGCCAATTCTCAGCGACGGCGAATCCATCAATCGCCAGTATACGCTTTGTCGGGATCGGCGATGTCGTCTCGCTCCACGAAGATCACGCCAGACGCGTCTCCTTCGTTCAGGTATTGCCGTTCCCCCGCCCCCGCCACGTAATGCGTGCAGCCGATGACGGATTGCATCCAGCGGAGGCGCGTGTCGCGCGCAGGACTGATCTGCGTGGCATCGAATTTCTGCGGCGGAAGTTCGATGTAGCAATCACCGCCCTTGTGCAAAAGCAATTTGTCATCCCGCCGACGCGCTCGCACGATCTCGCCCTCCCATTCTACGTCGACGAAGAAATCGTCAATCGGCGCTGCGCGTTTCCGAAATGCGGGATCGCTCGAACGCTCGAGCCGCAATCCTTCCAGCAAGCCCATCCGCTCATACATCGCGGAACAGAACTCCGCCACATTCGTTGGAGCAACGGACTTGAAGTGTTCGACCAAGTCTGCGCTGACACAATTGGGTAATTGCCGGGCCGTTTTTGCCTGCCACTCCGGCAGCACCGCTTTGCGGTAAAGCGGCGAGAATCGTTTTTGGACCTTGTTCGCGAATTCAAAATTCAGCGCGGTCTCCCGCCCAGTCCCGCGGTCATGCAGGGCCGTGACCGTCTCGCGCGGATCATGATCGCTATCGTGGAAAAAAAAGACAATTTCGCCTCCGATCTCGCTCTGGAGCCGGCGCGCCGTGACAATCTTCGAGTACAGAAATCGCTTCGGAAAAAACCCGCACGGTTGTTGACCGAAGCAGATGATCGGTGCGCTCATCCGGCAGCCGCGGCCGGTTCGGCTTGGAAAATGGTGCGCTGCAGAAGCGCAGCCAGCACGAGCACCGCGGCGCATCCGATCACGTTATACCAGAGATAGCTGATGGTGAGCGTGAAGAAGAGAACGAGCACAAGCGTCTGCGCGATGAGCGCGGCGAAAAACACGGCTGAACCGCGCACATTCTTCAGGAAAAAAGCGACCAGGAACAGACCGAGAATGCTGCCGTAAAAAACGGAACCCAGAATATTTCCGGCTTCGATCAGATTTTCGACCAGATTCGCAAAGGACGCGACCGCGATGGCGATCAAGCCCCAGCCGGCCGTCAGGAGTTGCGTCACGAGAACATAATGGTGATCGGCCGCATCCGGCCTAACGAGTGGCTGATAGAAATCGATCGTGGTCGTCGAGGCGAGGGCGTTCAGGGTTGCTGCGGTGGCGGACATGGTGGCACAAAAGATCACCGCGATGAGCAATCCGACCACGCCGTGCGGCAAATGTTGGAGCACAAAAGTGATGAAGACGTAATCGGAGTCCTTACTTTTTGGACTCGCGCCCGCTTGCTCGAGAACTTTCCGCGTTTGCTCATGAATGTCGCGCGCGTCAGCTTCCAGTTTTTGCATTTGGGTCGTGTCGCCGGCCCGGATCGCATCCCGTTTGCGGGTGAAGACGCCATCGAACTGCGTCTCGAGCGCGCCTAATTGAGGTGCGAAACCGTGATCGATCGCACGCTGGTAGGCGGGCTGATTGAAATACATCGGCGGTTTCTCAAACTGATAAAACAAGAACACCATCGCGCCGAGGAGGAGGATCAGAAATTGCATCGGCACTTTCACGATTGCATTGAAGAGAAGGCCGAACCGGCTTGCGGTCACGGATCCGCCGGCGAGGTAGCGTTGGACCTGTGATTGGTCGGCGCCGAAGTAGGAGAGCCCGAGAAAGAAGCCGCCGAGAATGCCAGACCAAAAGGTATAACGCTTGTCGGGATTAAAGGAGAAATCGACCGCGTCCAACTTCCCCATTTTGCCCGCGAGCGAGAGCGCGTTGCCGAAGGTCAAATCGTGCGGCAGCCGATAAACGGCGATCCCAAACGCGAGCGCCATGCCGACCAGTATGATCATGATCTGGTAGCGCTGCGTGATGCTGACGATTTTTGTCCCGCCGAAAACGGTGTAGGCAATCACGAGGCCGCCCGCGAGCCAGATGGTAAGATTCAAGTGCCAGCCGAGGAGGGCGGAAAGGATAATGGCCGGCGCGTAAATCGTGATACCCGCCGCGATCCCGCGCTGGATCAAAAACAAAAACGCACCGAGCAGGCGCGTCTTCCGATCGAAACGCTGACCGAGATATTCGTAAGCGGTATAAACCTTCAGCCGCTGGTAAATCGGCACGAAGATCGCGCAGACGAGGATGAGCGCGAAAGGTTGTCCAAAGTAGTTTTGGATAAAGCCGATGCCGCTTTCGTAGGCCTGGCCCGGCATCGACAAAAATGTGATCGGGCCCGCCTGCGTCGCGAGCACCGAAAGCCCGACCGTTCCCCACCGGATGCTCTGGTCCCCCTTCAGATAATGGCCGAGCGTTTCGCGGCCGCGCGTCCGCCACAATCCGTAGAGCGGGATCGCGAGGATCGTCGCCAGGAGGATGACGTAATCGAGCCGGTTCACGAAAACCGGAGCGTGAACGCGTAGAGCAGCGCGACTTCCACGGCAAAGGCGCAGAGCGTAAACGCATACGCTTTCCGCCAGCTGCCGAAGAGCGGCGGTCGATCGCTCGCGCTCATTTGGCGGCGCGCAGCGACACCATGTTCGCCACGATTCGGTAGGCCCCAGCCACTCCTGCGGGTAGTTGGCGTAACCATGAGTAACCGGTGTAAACGAAGT
>JALYZW010000129.1 GCA_030945725.1 Verrucomicrobiota bacterium
CACAACTCGCGGCGCGGAACGGTGTTTATCCTGTGCGGATTCGGCGTTGGCTGCTATCGTTGTGTCCACCTCGTTCCGCAAAGGTATCCCATATGATCAAGAAACTACTTCTCCTCCTTTCCGTCACGGTTCTGGCCGGCTGCGCGACGGCGCCCATGGCGCAGAACACCAGCAATCGACCGATCGCCGAAATGTCCACGACCGACCTGCAGGCGCGCCGGTTGGCTCTTTACAACCAGATCCCGCGTTCCTCTAAGCGTTTGGCCGCGAGCCCCGATGTGAGAGGCGGCTCCAATGCCGGGAATGGCTACGTAACCGAATATCACACCTTCGGCGGTCCGCTTCCCCAGCAGGACGAAATCAAACAAATCGAGCGGGAATTGAACCTCCGGCGCACCCGGGGCGACAAGGCCGCTTATTACGAGCTCGACGCCCCCCACGTGACGCCAGTGGCGCAACAATCGGGCAGCTAGACCGCTCGCTTCGGATGGAGGTCAGCAGCTCGCAGGGCGATGGCGCTGTCGTGGTGCTCGGCGCTTCGCCGAAGCCTGACCGCTACGCATTTCGCGCCCAGAAACTGTTGCGCGAGCACGGGCATCGCGTCGCCCCGGTCAATCCTGCTTTCGATGAAGTGGCCGGTGAACGATGTTACGCCTCGATCCGAGACGTGCCGCCGCCGATCGACACCGTGACTTTGTATTTGGGCGAAGCGCGCTCGACCCCGCTCGCGTCCGACATTATCGCCGCGAAACCTCGCCGGATTATCATGAATCCCGGCGCGGAGAACGACACGCTCGCGGAACAGGCCGCCGCGGCCGGCATCGAGGTCGTCGAAGGCTGCACGCTGGTCATGCTCGGCTCGGGGCAGTTTTGAGGAGCGAACACTCCGACCCTTCTCGCGCCGGCTGGTTCGGGAGTTTATCCGATCCGATCCTCGGCCTCGCGCTATTCTGCGCGCTGATTTTTTGCGTTCACGGGATCGGGTGGGGCCGGGCGGAGTGCTGGAACCCGGACCAGATGGCACTGCGCAGCTTACACGGGATTCGACCATCGCTTGGCTACATCAAGCCGCCATTGCACACCTATCTAAACCATCTGCTCGTGATCTGGCCGGTCGATGTCGCGCAGGCGCTCGCGGACCGGCTGACCAAACAAGCGCACAAGTTTAATGAGCTAAAACTTCTCGGCTCACGCGTAGTCGTGAGCGCGATGTTTCTCGGCATCGTGGCGTTGATCTATGCGATCGCGCTTCGGGCTTTCGGCCGCGCTCCAGCGAGGGTCCTCGCGCTCGTCGCCGCCAGCAGCGCCGGCATTGTGACGTACGCTCATTTCCTGACCTGCGACGTGCCGCTGGTTTTCTGGATGATGCTCGTGTTCTTTTTTGCACAACGAATCACCGAGTCCGGCGCAGCGAAAAATTACTTGCTCGCGGGCTTTATCACCGGCATCGCCACCGCGACCAAGTACAACGGCCTCGCGATCGGGTTTTCCATCGTCGTCGCGCACCTGCTCTCGTCGAACTACCGCGGAATCCGCCAGGCGCTTTTCGATCGTCGCCTGGTCGGAGCGATCGCGATGATTCCGGTCGGGTTCCTTGTCGGTAACCCGTGCGCGCTGCTTGATCGCAAACAGTTCGTCGCCGACTTTATGTACGGCTACGTCGTGACGCCACGTTACGGCGGCCAGAGCGGCGTCGGTTACGCCAGTTTCCTGTCCCGCCTTCCCGAGGTCATTGGCTGGCCGGTAACTATCGTCGTCTCCATCGCGGTCATCGCCTCGATCGCGATCGTCATCGCGCGGCGTGACCTGACGACTCCCGCGGCGCGGTGCCTTCTGCTCGCGCTTGGTGTTTTCCTGCTTTATTTCGCGAAGATCGGCAGCTTCCCACGAGTGGAAACGCGGTTCGTTCTCCCCATCATTCCGCTGCTCCTTCTCATGGCCGGGCCGACTTTGCACTTGTACGCGTCACGCCCGAAAATTCTCGGCCTGCTGCTAGTCCCGTTGCTCGCTTACAACGCGGTCTGCGCGTGGCTGGTCGGCCAGCGGTTCAACGACGATCCGCGCCTCGCGGCGCAGGAATGGGTGCTCGCTCACGTCCCGCCAGGAAGCCGGATCGAATCGAGCCACGATAGCCCCCACTGGGCCCGCTTGAGCGGGTTCGATGCTGCGGATGTGCGAGCTGACAACCCGAAATGGGAACAGCCGTCTGGACACGCGATCCTCGATCTGCGCATGGGCCATCTGAACGGCCGCGCGGAGCAATTCGAGAAAATGTTCGTCGGCAACCGTTGGGTCGAGAACTCCGCGGCGCGCTACGAAGGCGATCCGGACCAAGCCTTGTTCACCCGCGCGGAAAGAGCGCGGCGGAACCCAGATTTCGTTGCCGCCCATTCGTCCGATTACGAGGTGCCGAGCGAAATTGCGCGTTCGTATTACGCGGAGCTGATCGAAGAACGCGCCAATTACACGATCGTTTTCGATGGCCGACAGCCGGCCGCCCCGACCTGGGCCTATCCGGGCGTGATCGATTTCGTCGGCGGTCGAATGACGATCCTCGCGCGGCGTTAGGGCGCGTGCCAGCCGCGGCGAATCAGACTCACCGCGATCGCTGCCAGCAGCAGCGAGATCAGCTTCGAGACGCCGTTCATACCGCGACGCCCGATCCACCGCATGAAGCGATCGGCGTTACGAAACCCGATGCCGACGAGAAGCAAATTCACCATCAAAGACAGCAACGTGAAAAGCACACCGACTGTATCCACCAAAATGAGCAGTGCGGTCAGCAATGCCGGCCCCGCGATGAGCGGCATCCCGAGCGGCACAATCCCAAAATCTTCGCCCGCGTAACGGTCGTGGCTGCCGAGGTCGAGGAGCTCGCGCACCGCGATGCCGAGAAGAATGAGGCCGCCCGCGAGCTGGAAATCGGCGACCGTAATCCCGAGCGTGCGGAAGATTGCTTTGCCCAAAAAGATGAAACCGATCGCCACCGCGAGACCGGTCAGCAGCC
>JALYZW010000162.1 GCA_030945725.1 Verrucomicrobiota bacterium
GCAAAAGGCCGGGCCGCCCGAAACATCGCGCGCAAGACTCCGGGGCGCCTTTGATGCAACACGAGCATGCGATTGTAGAGATGCAACAATCCGGTGCGGTTCGTCAGCTCCGCGATCGGCGGCGCCCCACTCGCCACCGCGATCGCCTCGACTGCTTCCGGCATCGCCCAGCCCGCGACATACGCGTACGGCGCGCCGCCGGACAGCGCGAGAACGCGGAACCGATCGAGCTGTAATTGCCGAGCGACTTCGCGCAGCAACGGCGGCCAATCGAGCAACGTTCGGCCAATCTGAAATGTGGAGTCGCGGATTCCCGGCCGGTCGATTGAAATGATACGCACGCCGAGCTCGCACGCGGCATCGTCCGTGAGCTCCGCCATCGTCCGCGAGCTCGGCCAGCCGTGAAAGAAAAACACCGGCACGCCGTCCGCCCCGCCGTATTCTTGGACCGCGACGCAGCCCCCGCCGGCAAGAGAAATAATGCGAGGGCCGGTCGGCACACGCGAATCTAGCCCTCGGCGCGCATCGAGCACGCGCGGGATCGAACACGCATATTCCGGCGCGGGAAAACGACAATCACGCAACGCGATGCGCACATTGGGCATCTGCGCTTCGTATTACATTTTATGAACGAGTATTCGCAGCCAGGGTTTGGAAAGATTTCCCTGCATGGAGACGGGATGGGCGCGCCGACGCCCGAGCTCATCGAAAAACGCGCACGTGAGATCGCGTTAATCGCGGAGCGGAATCCCGATGAATTTACCGACGCAGACTGGGACCAGGCGCAGAAGGAATTGTCAGGGACCGCAACCGAAAACGCGCCGGAGGAGATCGAGGGAACTCCGGAGGCGACGGACGAATGGGGAGTGGTCGCGGGTGACACGGGCGCACGGGCAGCGCGGGCGGGCGTTGACGACGACGACGAAATGCTCGGCGCAAAGCTGGTTAGCGGCGGGCTCGAGGAAGCTGCGCACGACCAGATGCTCGAGGCTCGAAAAGAAGATCTGTCGCAGGAAGGCTGATCACATTGAACGCGATCGATACGCTCACGCCGGTCGGCACCAGACCTTCGCTAGGTGGGCGCGGTGCATCGCGCTCGGCGGATGCGTTGGTGAAGCGCTTCCGCGCAGTCCGCGATCTCAGCCTGCGGCTGTGCCAAAATCTCGAACCCGAAGACTACGTCGTGCAATCCATGCCGGACGCCAGTCCAACGAAATGGCACCTCGCGCACACGAGCTGGTTTTTCGAAACCTTCATCCTGAAAGTTTGGATGCAGCGTTATCGGTCCGAAGTTCCGCAGTACGCCTACCTTTTTAATTCTTATTACAACGCCGCCGGCGACATGCATCGGCGCGATCTGCGCGGACTCATTTCGCGGCCGACGGTCCAGGAAACATTCCGCTTTCGCAAATCGATCGACGAGTGCGTCGTGAAGCTGCTGGCCGAGGCGGATGAAGCGCTCCTCGCCGACATCGAGCCGGTCCTGATCCTCGGCCTCCATCACGAACAGCAGCACCAGGAACTCCTCGTCACCGACATCAAACACGTCTTCGCGCAAAACCCGCTCTACCCGGTTTTCGCGCCGCGTTCCGAGGAAAAATCGTCGAAACCGCTGCCGTTAAAGTTCATCGATTTTGAGGAAGGAACGGTCGAAATCGGACACGATGGCGCCGATTTCTCCTATGATAACGAAGGACCACGCCATCGCGCCTTGGTCCACCCATTTTCACTCGCTTCCCGGCCGGTCACGAACGGCGAATACATCGCGTTCATCGAAGCCGGCGGATACACGCGCCCCGAATTCTGGCTCTCGTTAGGCTGGACGACCGTGAACGAGCAGCGCTGGACTGCGCCACTCTATTGGGAAAAACGCGACGGCGCCTGGTGGCAGTTCACGCTCGCTGGATTTCGGCCCGTGAACGACGCCGAGCCGGTCACGCACGTCAGCTATTTCGAAGCCGACGCGTACGCGAACTGGGATGGCGCGCGATTGCCGACAGAGTTCGAATGGGAACGCGCCGCTACCGGCCTCCCGCTCGAGGGAAACTTTGTCGACTCGGGCCGCTTTCAGCCCGCGCCTTGCCCGACGGACGGATTGAATGGCGGCCTCCAGCAGATGTTCGGTGACGTTTGGGAATGGACGCGCAGCGCGTACCTCCCCTACCCGGGCTACCGCGCGGTTCCCGGGGCGCTCGGCGAATACAACGGGAAGTTCATGTGCAACCAAATGGTCCTCCGCGGCGGCTCCTGTGCGACTTCTCACTCCCATATTCGCGCCACCTACCGAAACTTTTTCCCGCCCGATAAACGCTGGCAGTTTAGCGGCCTGCGATTGGCGCGCGATCTCGCATGACCGGCCGCTCCGGTGCGGTCACAGTTCTCGATCTCGCGCCCGTCAGTGAAGATTTTCTCGCGGAAGTCGTCGCCGGTCTTTCGCAAACGCCGCGAACGCTTCCCTGCAAATATTTCTACGACGAACGCGGCTCGGATTTGTTCCAGCAAATCTGCCAGCTGCCGGAGTATTATCCGACCCGGACGGAGACCGAAATCCTGCGTGTGCACGGCGGCGAGATCGCGGAATCGATCGGCGAAAATGCGGAACTCGTCGGCTTCGGAACCGGCGCCGGTGTAAAAACGCGGATGCTGCTCGAGCGCCTGCGCAATCCGATCGCCTACGTCCCAGTCGATATCTCGAAGGAACGGCTGACCGATTCCGCAAATGCGCTCAGCCGCGCGATGCCGGCGCTCGAAGTGCTGCCGGTCTGCGCGGACTACCTGCAGCCGATCCGGTTGCCGACTCCCTCACGCCAGCCAGACCACATCGCGGTCTTCTTCCCCGGCTCCACGATCGGCAATTTTGAGCCGGCGCTGGCGCGCGATTTCCTGCGTCGAATCTGCCAGCTCTGCGGCCGAAGCGGCGGATTGATAATCGGCGTCGATCTGCAGAAGCCGAAAGCGATCCTCGAAGCCGCCTACAACGATCGCGCTGGCGTGACTGCCGCCTTCAATTTGAATCTACTCGTTAGGCTGAACCGCGAACTCGGGACCGATTTCGATCTCGCGAACTGGAGCCATCGCGCGATTTACAACCCGGCATGCGCGCGAATCGAGATGCATCTCATCAGCGCGAACGACCAGACCGCGCATGTTGGTGGCCGGGCCTTCCGGTTTCGCGAAGGCGAAATCATCGTGACCGAATTCTCCTACAAGCACACACAGGAGGGTTTCGTCGCGCTGGCCGCTTCTGCTGGCTTCCGCCTCGCAAATACCTGGATGGATCCGAAGCAGTTGTTTGCGGTTTTCCATTTCGCCGTGGCAGAATAGCGGACGGTGGATGCGCTTGTTCGACTCGTCGGCGTCAGCAAACGTTACGGCGAACGCGTGGCGCTTCGGCCGCTTGATCTGGAGTTCGCGCGCGGCGCGACGACGGCGCTGATCGGACCGAGCGGCTGCGGAAAATCGACGCTCTTGCGGATAATCATCGGGTTGATCGAAGCGGATACGGGCGCCGTGATCGTCGACGACGAAGAGGTCAGCGCGGAGAACACCCAGGCGCTCCGCCGCCGGTCCGGTTACGTCATTCAGGACGGCGGATTGTTTCCGCACCTCACCGCGCGCGATAACGTTTTGTTGATGGCGAATCACCTCGGCCGACCGGCGGATGAAATGAAAACGCGGCTCGACGAGTTGTGCGCGCTGACCCGGTTTCCGGTCGATGGTTTGCGGCGGTATCCCGGCGAACTTTCCGGCGGTCAGCGGCAGCGGGTCAGCCTGATGCGCGCGCTGGCGCTTTCGCCCGAACTGCTGTTGCTCGACGAACCGCTCGGCGCTCTCGACCCGCTGGTCCGCGCCGCACTTCAGCAAGACCTGAAAGCGATTTTCACGAAACTGAAACAGACCGCGATTCTGGTCACGCATGACCTGGCCGAAGCCGCGTTCCTTGCCGACACGATTGTGCTGATGAACGAAGGGGCGGTCGCGCAACGAGGCACGCTCGCGGAACTGCGCGATCAACCGCGGAGTGATTTCGTGACCGAGTTCACCAACGCCCAACGGAGCGTCGCTTTCACATGAAGATGCTCGCTTGCATGTTGCTGCTCGGGCTGGCGACGGTTCACGCGGCTGATCCCATTATCATCGGCTCGAAGAAGTTTACGGAATCGTATGTGCTGAGCGAAATCGCGAAGCGTTCGATCATGGACGCCGGCGTGCCCGTCGAACACCGCCAGGGAATGGGTGGCACCATCATTTTGTGGGAAGCGCTTCGCACCGGCCAGATCAGCGCATATCCGGAATACACCGGCACGATCGGCGAAGAGATTCTGAAGGTGTCGGGCGCCTTGTCCCCAGAAGCGCTCCGGAAATCGCTCGAGCCCTTCGGGGTCGGCAGCACGGAGGAACTCGGATTCAACAACACCTACGCGCTCGTCATGCGGCGGGACAGCGCGGAGCGCGCGCAGATTCGCAGCATTAGCGATCTGCGCAGGCATCCCGAACTCACGTATGGACTGACGCACGAATTTCTCGATCGCAAAGATGGCTGGCGTCCGCTGGCGCAGCGCTACGAACTCAACCCGAGCGATGTCCGCGGCATCGATCACGGGCTCGGTTACGATGCGTTGCGCAACGGATCGATCGACGTCAAAGACGCTTATTCCACGGACGCGAAGATCGGCGAATACGACCTCGTGACCCTCGCCGACGACCTTCAGTTCTTTCCGCAATATAAAGCTGTCTTCCTCTACCGGCTGAACATTCCGCCGCCCGCGCTCGCTGCGCTTCGCCAGCTGGAAAACACGATCGACGAACCGCGCATGATCCGGTTGAACGCCGAGGCCGAGCGAACCAAGGACTACACGCGCGCCGCAAGTTTGTATTTTAATGATGCCCCGGGCAGCAGCGGCGCGCGCGGTGAAACCCTTCGGCATAAACTCACGCGCTGGATCCTGCGCCACCTCGAGCTCGCCGGAATTTCGCTTCTGCTCGCGATCGTCGTCGGCGTGCCTCTTGGCATCCTGGCCAGTCGCGGAGGCTCGGTCGGTCACGTGATTCTCGGGACGACGAGCGCGGTCCAGACGATTCCATCGCTCGCGTTGCTCGCCCTGTTGGTGCCGGTTCCGTTTTTCGGCATCAGCGCCCGCACCGCCATCGCCGCGCTCTTTCTGTACGGCTTGCTCCCGATTGTGCGCAACACCGCGACCGGATTGCAGGATATCGCACCGCCGCTTCGCGAATCCGCGGTGGCCCTCGGGCTCGAGCCGGGCGCCCGCCTGCGAAAAATTTATCTGCCGATGGCGTCGCGCACCATCCTCGCCGGCATCAAGACGAGCGCGGTGATCACTATCGGCACCGCCACCCTCGCGGCGCTGATCGGCGCCGGCGGCCTTGGCGAACCGATCCTCAGCGGGTTGAACCTAAACGATCACGCGACGATTTTGGAGGGCGCGATCCCCGCCGCGCTGCTCGCGCTCATTGTCCAATGGTTGTTCGATCTCCTCGATCGCGTGCTGATTCCGAAAGGATTGCGGCTGACGTAATGGCTGAGTTTTCCACGACCAATCCCGCGACCGGCGAGAAGGTCGCCGCTTTCGATCTGCTCACGTCCGGCCAGATCGAAGAAAAGCTGCGCCGCATCGCCCCGGCATTCGCCGAACAACGCCGAACCTCCTTTGCGGACCGTGCGCGCTTGATGAACGCCGTCGCTGCGCGCCTCGATTCCGATCGCGAGCGGTATGCGCGGCTGATCACGCTCGAAATGGGGAAGCCGATCGTCGCCGCGCGCGAAGAAGTGGCAAAGTGCGCGGGCGGTTGTCGGTTCTACGCTGAAAACGCCGAGCGCTTTCTCGCCGCAGAAGAGGTGGCCTTGGATCAGGCGCGCGGTTCCATTCGTTATCAGCCGATCGGCGCGGTCCTCGCGATCATGCCGTGGAATTTTCCGTTCTGGCAGGTTTTCCGTTTCGCCGCGCCCGCGCTGATGGCGGGAAATGTCGCCCTGTTAAAACACGCTCCGAATGTCCCGCAATGCGCGCTCGCGATTGAGCAGATCTTCGGGGACGCCGGGTATCCCGCGGGACTGTTTCAGGCGCTGCTGATCGATGACGATCAGACCGAAACTCTCATCGGCGACGGTCGAGTGCGCGCCGTCACGCTCACCGGGAGCGAGCGCGCCGGTAGCATTGTCGCGAGCACGGCCACGCGGGCGATCAAGAAGAGCGTCCTCGAACTCGGTGGCAGCGATCCGTTCATCGTGATGCCGAGCGCGGACGTCACAGCGGCGCTCGAGGCGGCGGTGAAAACGCGCACCCTCAATGC
>JALYZW010000176.1 GCA_030945725.1 Verrucomicrobiota bacterium
CCTATGAACTCGGCGAATATATAAAAACAGAATACATCAGCCGCGTGCAACCTGGCGGCTTCTACGGCTGGCCGTGGTTTTATCTTGGTCGCCACCAGGATCCCCGACACAAAGGCAAGCATCCCGAATTGGCCGACAAAGTCCTCGTCCCGGACGTTCTCGCGCAGAGCCATGCCGCGTCGCTCAATCTTTGCTTCTACACCGGCGATAAATTTCCGGCGCAATATCGCGGCGATCTCTTCGCGGCCTTTCACGGATCCTGGAACCGCGCGCGGCGGGTCGGCTACAAGATCGTGCGTGTTCCGTTCGACCAATCGACCGGCAAACCGCGCGGTGACATCGAAGATTTCGTGACCGGCTTCGTCACGCCGGAGGGGAACGTGTGGGGACGACCCGTGGGCGTGACGGTGGCGAAAGATGGCGCGCTGCTCTTCAGCGAAGATGGCAATAAAACGATCTGGCGCGTCGCCTACCGCGGCGCGAATTGATCACGCCAGCAGCTCGTACGAGAGGACACTCAGGCAATAAATCGCGGCGGTTTCGACGCGCAGAATAATCGGACCGAGCGTGATTGGCCGGCAGCCGTTCGTGCGCGCCAAATTCAATTCCGCCGGTGTGAAATCGCCTTCGGGACCGATCAGCATGAGCACGCTCGCGGGGCGCTCATCCCTTTCGGCTAACAATTTTTTCAGATGCTGCGCATCGGATTGCAGCGAGCCGATGAGTTGCAGGTCGGAGCGCGACGAGTCCGCGAAGAATTGCGCGAGCGTGACCGGCTTCCGAACAATCGGCAGCCAGTTCTGGCCGCATTGTTTCGCCGCCTCGATCGCTACAGTTTGCCACTTCACCTGCTTTTGAGCCGCATCCTCTTCGTCGAGTCGGACGACAGTGCGATCGGATACGATGGGCGCGATTTCGGCCGCACCGATCTCCACCGCCTTCTGCACGATCAGGTCCATGTTTTTCCCTTTCGGAATCGCCTGCCCCAGCGTGATGCGGCAACGCAGCGGAAGTGTCTGCGCTTCGTGCAATTTGCGCAGCTGCAGGGCCGCGCCGGCATGCCCGGTCACCTCGGCTGTGATCTCGCGTCCCACGCCATTGAAGACGACAGCGCGACTCCCGCGCGCGAGTCGCAGGACATTGCTCGCGTGGTGCGCCTGGGAACCAGTCAGCGTGAGCGCTTCGGGGTTCCAATCCTCGGGCGCGATGTAGAAGCGATGCATCGGATGGCGCAGAGTCTTGCGCAGCCGTCGGGATCAGCGGAAGAACTCTTTCGCGCGATCGAAAAAGCTCTTGTGCAGCGGCGTGTTTTCCTCGCCACAAAGATCTGCAAATTCCTCGAGCTTCTTGCGCTGCTCGCCATTGAGCCGCGACGGAACTTCGACGATCAAGTGCGCAAGCAAATCACCGCGATCTCGACCATTCACATTCATCACTCCTTTGCCGCGAAGCTTGAAAATCTGACCGCTTTGGGTTCCCGCCGGAACTTTCAGGTTGGCTTTTCCTTCGAGTGTCGGCACCGCGATTTCGCCACCGAGCGCCGCCAGCGTAAACGCGACCGGCACCTCGCAGTAAAGATTGTCATCTTCGCGCTGAAAAATTTCGTGTTCTTTGACGTGGATCACCACATAAAGATCGCCAGGCGGTCCGCCGCGAATGCCCGCTTCGCCATTCTGCGACGAACGCAACCGCGAGCCATCCGCGATCCCGGCCGGGACCTTTAGTTTGATCCGGCTCGCTTTCTCCACCCGCCCCTCGCCGTCGCAGGCGCGACACGGCTTCTCGATGATCTGCCCCGCTCCGCGACAACGCGGACAGGTCTGCGAAACCTGGAAAAACCCGCGCGAACTAATCACCTGGCCGCGGCCGCCGCAGGTCGGACAATTGATCGCGCGCGAACCGGCCTCCGCGCCTTTGCCGGCGCAGGTTTCGCATGTGTCCAACTTCCGGACCTCGATCTCCTTTTCCACGCCGAAGGCCGCCTCCTCGAGCGTGATCTGCATGTCGTAACGCAGGTCTGAGCCGCGTTGCCGGCCCTCGCGATCCGTAGTAGGCGCTCCACCAAAAAACGTCTCAAAAATCCCTCCACCGCCGGTTCCGCCGCCTCCGCCGAATACTTCGCGAAAGATATCGAACGGATCATGAAATCCGCCTGCCCGGCCGCCGCCGCCCTGCGCGAATGCGGCATGGCCATAGCGGTCGTAGGCGGCGCGCTTGTCCGCATCGATCAGGACGTCGTAGGCTTCGCCCAGCTCCTTGAATTTCTCTTCGGCTTCGGCATCGCCCGGGTTCTTATCGGGATGAAATTTGACCGCGAGTTTGCGGTAGGAGCGCTTGACCTCGTCCGATGAAGCCGTGCGCTCGACGCTGAGGACTTCGTAGTAGTCGCGTTTGGTAGTAGCCATGTTCAATGCGTCATTCTGAGCCGAGCGTCAGCGGAGCGGAAGAACCTCGCGATGAAACCGACGGTACTGCCACGGGATTCCTCGACTTCGCTCGGAATGACTACTCTGTCGTGCCGCGCGAGACGACCACGCTCGAAGGGCGCAGAAGGCGATCTTTCATCCGATATCCCCGGCGCGTCTGTCGAATGACATGACCTTCCGGGACGTCGCGGCTCGGCTCGTGCGCGATCGCTTCGTGCAGATTCGGATCAAATGGCTCGCCCTCCGCGTCGATCGGTTGCAAACCGTTCTCGGCCAGAAAATCGGTCAACTGTTTCAACACCATGCTCATGCCGGAATAGATGGCCGAGGCGCCGGCTTCGCCTTTCGCCGCCGCGAGACCGAGTTCGAAGTTATCCACGATCGGGACGAGCCGGTCGAGCAGTGAGCTGTTCGCGTACTTCATCGCTTCGTCCTTCTCGCGGGCCGCGCGCTTTTTGTAATTATCGAAATCGGCCTGGCTCCGCAGGGCGAGGTCTCGGAAGCGGTCGAGATCGATCTGTAAATTCGACGTCGGGTCCCCCTCCGTTTCCGGCGGAAGGGCCTCGTTCGCTGCGGCCGCGGTGGCCGTTTCGTCGCTGGGTTCAGTCACGGGAATCTTGGTCATGTTTTGCGGATTACGATCAAAGTAATGTCGTCGTTTTGCGCCTGCGTGCCGACGAAAGTTCGCAGTTCTTCGATCAGGCGATCGATCAGCGCGGTGGCGCCATTGGTGGCGTTCGTGCGCAGCGCTTCGACCATCCGTTCCATCCCGAACTCAGCTCCGTCGCAGTCGAGCGCTTCGGTTATCCCGTCGGTGTAGAGAAACAGGCAATCGCCGCGTTCGAGTCTCACCGTATGGTCGCTTGTGATCCTATCGAACACGCTTCCGCTGTCGATTCCGACGACCATTCCGGGCGGCTTCACCGGGGTGACGGTACGGGTGGATTCCTGGTAGAGCAGCGGCGCGTCATGGCCCGCGCGAGCGAGCAGGATTTCGTTGCGCGCGTGGTCGAGAATCACGTAGGCCATGCTGATGAACATGTCCTCCTTGATGTCGGGGTAGAGCTGCCGGTTCACATTGCGCAGAACGTCGGCCGGGGATGAATTTCGTGTCGCCTGGCTCCGCAGCACACTGCGGCAGATGGCCATGATGATCGAGGCCGGCACACCCTTGCCCGAGACATCCGCGATCGCGACGCCGAGGCGTTCTTCGTCGACCGTTACGTAATCGAAATAATCCCCGCTGACCTGCCGCGCGGGGATGTTCAGTCCGCTGATTTCGAATCCGGGAACGACCGGCGCTTGCGCCGGAAGCAGGATGCGCTGGATGTCGCGCGCGATCTCGAGGTCGTGGTCGAGCCGCTTCTTCTCGTTCGCCTCCGAGTAAATGATCGCGTTGTAGAGGGCGAAGGCAGACTGCTCCGCGATCGACTTGAAGACGACGAAATCACTGGCCGAGAACGCGGAGTTTTTCGCGCCGTTGGCGAGCGCCAGGACGCCCATATTTTGCTTGCCGTAAAGAAGCGGCGTGACGAGCGCGGAGGTCGCGGTATGCACGCTACCGGTCGGTTGGGCGAAATCAGGCACCGCCCCTGGATCGCTGATGTGCAAGGACTGGCGGCTCTCCCACGCGCGGCCGATTACGCCTTCGCCGGGCGCGATCGTGTGGGTCCGGAGGTAGTTCTCGACGCTGGCCGGCGAGGTCGTTCCCTGCTGGAGAATCTGGGCCGGAACCTGCACGAGCGGCGGGCAGCCTTTCGAAACATAGGCGGGCGCCAGTTTGCCGCCGGCCCGCTCCATCATGTAAAGGGCGCCACCTTGCGCGTCGAGAATGCGCGCCGCGCCTTCGACGATCAGGCGGTGCAGGTCCGCGGGCCGGATCGTTTCAGTGAACGCCTCCCCGAGTCCGTGTAGAAAATCGAACACGAGCGTCTCCTCGATCTGGATCTCTTCTTTCGAGCGCTCGAGCTGGCCGATTCGCGTGCGTTGGCGAAACGACGTGGCAAACCAGCCGAGCGCGCAGGCAACAAAAAGCGCGAGGAAGATCGTAGCCCACATGTCACCGCCGGTGCGCTTAGCTCGCGGCCGGCTCGTGCTGCAAATCTTCTCTCAGGTAATCGAGGACGTCTTTGAACCGGGAGACATTCTGCGGGACGGCGTCACAGAGGGCTTCGTGAGCGTCCAGCATTTCGCGCTTTTGCTCCTGCTTTCGCTCTTCCGCTCCGGCGGCAATTTTTTCCCGTTGCAGCAACTCGCACTGCGGCCCCCGCGTGCCATCCGCCTGAATGGTAAAAATTTGATCGAGCCCGAGACCGGTCAGAAGCTCTCGGCTTCTTTCGCCGCAATGCACCACGTTCAGATGCCCCTGACCAAGCTCTTTCAAACGAAGAGCAACGCCGGCCATCGTGCCCATGAAAGTGGAATCCATCATCACGCAATCCGCCAGATCGATCACGAATTCGCGATACCCCCGGTTCACCATTTCGCGACTGAATTCCTTCAGGTTCCCGCTGTTCAGGAAGCTCCCCCGCCCCTGCACCTTCGCCCACACGGTAGGACCGCTGACGCCTACTTGAATCGATGAGTCCACGGCTGAGAGAAGCCTAAGGTCAGGTCTCCGGGTGTCAAACCGGCGGGCCGGTTCGCCGTGGCTTTCGCAGCCCTGCACGCAAGAGCGTTACAGTCTGCAAACGCCGGCGACATCCCGAGTCATTTCCATAAATACGAACGGTTCTCCGCGACGATCCGTCCGTCAGCAATAAGAAGGCATCGCCAGGCGATCGTATGTCCGTCGTCGAGATAATCGTCGCCGATGATCGCAAACTCCGTTTTGTGGTGGCCGCGTCCCTGATGGTAGGAAACCTCTCGCGACTGGACGAACGAGCGCAGCTTTTCCTGGCGATATTCCAGCCGCACGGTCACGTCGGCTTCGCGTTTCGCCTGCCAAAAAAAATCGAAGTAATCGCCAAAGCGCTGGCGCTGATCAAGCGCAGTCGCGGCGCCGAAAAGGCGATAGCTGCGCTCAAAAGCGATCGAGGCGTCGGGAGCGGAATTTCCTTTGGAGAAACTGCGCAGCTTTGAGCCCTGCATCTTCGGCGGCGTCGGGTCCATGCGGAACAGTTTCGTCTTTCGGAATTCGAAATCGCTACTCAACGCGACGGGGAGTGCAGTCGGCTCAGACCGCGTCTTCGGCCGGTCCGCCGCGCGCAAGGCGGAGCTGGCGACCAGCGCCAAAGCGAGAACCGTTATCGCGGATTTTTTCATCGCCGGTATTCAACCGGTTCGTCATCGGCCTGTCAATGCGGCGGCCCGGCGCGAAGACGGTTTCCCGCCACCGTTTCCCTGCGTAAATATCGAAGGTGATCGAGGTACGATACGACCGCGGCGTTTATCTTCCCGCGCAAGAGCTGTGGCTCGATCCTTGGGACGCGAAGCCGTTCGCTTTCGTCTCGCACGCGCACAGCGACCACATCGCGCCGCACCAGGAAATTATCGTTTCCGAGCGGACCGCGCGTTTGATGCAGGCGAGAATGCCGGGCGAACGCAACGAACATATCGTGCCCTTCGGCGTTCGCACGGAGATCCGCGGACTCGATGTCACGCTGCTGCCGGCGGGGCACATCTTTGGATCCGCCCAGTTTTATCTCGAAACCGACGCGGGCACCCTCCTCTACACCGGCGATTTCAAATTACGCCGCGGCCAGTCCGCCGAACCTGCAGAATGGCGCCATGCGGAGACGTTGATCATGGAGACGACCTATGGTCTGCCGCGCTACCGGTTGCCGCCCACGGACGTGGTCATCGCGCAGATCGTCGCGTTCTGCCGCGACGCGCTGGAGGCGGGCGCGGTGCCCGTGCTACTCGGTTACTCGTTAGGCAAGGCGCAGGAAATTCTGTGCGCACTGGGCGGAGCCGGTCTGCGCCCGATGCTGCACGGGTCGGTGCATCGGATGACGCGCATCTACGAACAGTTTGGTCAGGCATTTTGCGAATACGATCGGTACGACGCGGATGACGTCGCCGGCAAAGTCCTCATCTGTCCGCCGAGTGTGAATCGCTCGCGGATGTTGGAAAAAATTCCGAATAAACGCGTCGCCATGATCAGTGGCTGGGCGGTCGATCCGAACGCAATTTACCGCTATCAGGTCGATGCCGCGTTTCCCCTCACCGATCACGCGGACTACACGGATCTCCTGCGCTACGTCGATCTCGTGCGGCCGCGACGCGTGCTGACACTGCACGGCTTCGCCGCGGAATTTGCGCGCGACCTCCGCGAGCGAGGAGTGGAAGCTTGGGCGCTGAGCGCACAGAATCAGCTCGAGCTCAGTTTACCGGCAGAGCGACGGTCGCAGTCGGCTGCGGCCGCTCCCGATCCGCCAGTTCACGCGACGGGAGACCTGGCCGGAGCGTCATGCCCGGAGAGCGCTGAGTCGGAATTGCGCGCCTTCGCGGAAGTCGGCGAAGCGATCGGCGCAACGCCGGGCAAACTCGAAAAGGTGCGACTACTCGCAAATTATCTTCGCAGTCTCGATGATTCGCGACTTCGCATCGCGGCGACGTACTTTACCGGCCAGGCGTTTCCGCAAAGCGATCTGCGCACTTTGCAGGTCGGCTGGGCCGTGATTTTCCGCGCTTTGATGGCGGCGGCGAAAATCACTGATTCTGAATTGCACCGCATCGCGCGAAGCCACGGCGACGCGGGCAAATCGGCCTACGAAGCGCTTGAAAATCGCACCGCGCCGACGCCGTTTTCCATGGTTGAATCACGCGAGTTCTTCGACGCGTTGCAGAAAACGCGTGGTCCGATTGCAAAGGCGGATCTTCTGCAGACTCGGCTCGCGAAATTGAGTGCGCGCGAAGGCCAATACATCGTGAAAATCCTCACCGGCGATCTGCGGATCGGGCTACGCGAAGGGTTGGTGGAGGAAGCGATCGCCGCCGCATTCGAAGCGCCGGTTGATGACGTGAAGGAAGCGAACATGCTCCTGGGCGATATCGGCGAGGCGGCCGTGCTCGCGATGAAGCGGGAGTTGGGACGGGCGGAGCTTTCGCTGTTTCGCCCGATCAAATGCATGCTGGCCAGCCCGGAGCCGACCGCGGAAGCAATCTGGTCGCGTTTTGCGACGGCCGATGCGAGCGCGCCGACGGTTTACGTCGAAGACAAATTCGATGGGATCCGCGCGCAATTGCATCGCGGCGCGGGCCGGGTCGAAATTTTCTCGCGCGATCTGCGCCGGATGACGGAGCAGTTTTCCGAGCTGACGGAGCAGGCGCGGAAATTTGAAGACGAACTGATTCTCGATGGCGAAATCATGGCTTTCGAGCACAGAAAAAAGCTCACGTTTTTTGACCTGCAAAAGCGGCTCGGACGCAAGAGCGATGGAGCCGACTTGTTCGCCACCGCGTCGGCGGAGGTGCCGGTCGTGTTCGCTGCGTTTGATCTACTCTGGCAAAACGGTCGGTCTTTATTGAAGACGCCGCTGCGGGCACGGCGTGAACTACTGCGCGGCGTGAAGTTGCCGCCGCAATTCCAAATCGCGGAGGTTTCCGCGGCGCATTCCGCGGACGAGATCGAGCAAGCTTTTCAGCTCGCGCGTCGGCGGATGAACGAAGGGTTGATGGTCAAGGACCCGGAGAGTTTTTATTCGCCCGGCCGCCGCGGAAGGTTTTGGTTCAAGCTCAAGAAAGAGCTGGCGACTCTCGATGTGGTCGTCGTGGCGGCCGAGCTCGGGCACGGGAAACGCAACCACGTGCTGAGCGACTACACGTTCGCGGTTCGCGACGAGACAAGCGGCGCGTTGCTCCCGATCGGCAAAGCTTACAGCGGTTTGACCGATGTGGAGATCGCAGAGCTGACCGAGCACTTCAAAGCGAACACGGTCGCAGATCGCGGCCGGTATCGTGAAGTGCACCCGGACACGGTTTTGGAAATCGCGTTCGATTCAATCCAGCCGAGCATGCGACACGCAAGTGGACTCGCGCTGCGTTTCCCGCGGATCAAGGCGATTCGCCGCGACAAGACGGTCGATGCGATCGATACGCTCGCGTATGCGCGGAGCCTGGCGGACCAGCATCCAGGCGGGAAACACGGCTGACGAATCGGGCCGCCTACAGCTCCGGTGCTGGCGTTGGCGTTGGCGTCGGAGTCGCTTCCGCCGCGGAAGATTCGCCAGGCTCGAGCGCGCCGGGCGGCCGACGCCGGTTGTCTTTTCGTGGCTTCCCTTGCGGCGCGGCCACGGCGGCAGCGGCCGAAGCCGGCGTCGCACTGGCGTCGGCCGCGGGGTTTGGCTCCGCCTGTTGCGCGGAGACGGCAGCGCGATCGGCCGACAACGCGCGCCGGGGGTTGTCCGAACGTTTTCCTCCGCCATGTCGTTTGGCGTCGGTGGTCGCTTCACTCGGCGGCGGAGTGACGACCGCTGAGGGCGGCGCGGAAAGCGCTGGCGTGGATTCAGCCGGTTCGGAAGCTGGCGTCGCGGTTGGCCTCGGCGTTGAACGCGGCGTCGCGATCGGCCCCGGGGTGGCGGTCGGTGCAGGCGTAGCAGCCTCCGATGAACCCTGCTCCGCGGCTGCCGGCGGCGGCGTGGACGCTGGCGCCGGGACGCGGCGTTGCGAATTTCGGAAGTCGTTTGTCTTCTGCTGCTGCTCGGTCCGCGCAGCGTCGTGCGCCTGCTTCTTCGCTGCTTCGTCGACCTGCTTCTGCTGTTGTGCGGCAGCCTTCGTCTGCGCTTCCATGCGATGGCGTTCGTCGGCGGCGGCGCGCTGCGCATCGCGAGCGTTTACTGGCGTGGTCATTGTCTCCGAGGCGGCGGGTGTGGGCGTCGGCGAACTGCTCGCGCTTTCCGCCGGAGTCGCGGATGGTGTCGCGGTAGCTTTTGGTGTCGCGGTAGCTTTTGGTGTCGCCCGCGGGGTTGCCCTCGGCGTGGCGGTAGCGAGTGGCGTGGCGGATGGCTCGACGGTTGACGCCGGCGTAGCCGTAGGCGTCGGCTTGTTGCGCGGCGTAGCGCTTGGCGACAGCGTCGCGGATGGTACGGTCGAAGGCGTTGCTGTCGCAACTGGAGCGGCGGTCGAACTCGGAGTCGCGGACGACGTTGCCGTCGCGTCAGGCGATGCGGCGGCAACTGTCTCGGGTTTCACAAATGTCCGGGCCGGCGCATCCGGTGGTGGCGTCGATTCCGCTTTCATCTTGGCGCGCGTTTTCTCCGCCGTGGAGCGGTCGGTAATGGCCGCCCACCCGGTATCGACCACGGCTTGCGTGAGCCGCTCGCGAACGGTGACCGGCCGGTCGTACCCGCTCGAAACGCCGATGACCGGCGCCGCCATCGAGATCATCTCTCCGCGCACCACCGGCCGCGCAGATTCGTCGCTGATATCAGTGCGTGTCTCGAGCCGATAGCGCTCGATCGGCTGCTGGCTGCGTCCGCGCAGTTCCTCGTAATTCGGCCCCTGATTAACGATCGTTGTGTTGTTATAAGTAATGTTGGTAACATTGGTGGTTTGGTTCACGATCGTGACGTTGCGTTCCACCGGAATGACAGCGCGCTCCAGCCGCTGTGAGCCGAGTTCATTCGCCGTAACGAATGCGTATTGCTCCGGCCCGATGTCGTAATAATTGTCCGCCCAATTCCGGATTCCGCTGCGGCGGTCGAAGTGCGCTTCGGGCGGCAAAGGCGCCCAGCCGACATACTCGTTGCTCGTCCGCCACGAGACCCAGGCTGGCGCCCATTCGTCACCCGGGACCCAGCACCAGCCGACGTCCCGCAAACGCACCCAGCGCCCGTAGTGGTAGGTGGCCCAGCCGAATGGCTCCTCCGAGACCCACGTCCAGCCGGCGTCCGTGTAAACCCACCGGCCGTCGGTATACGGGCGCCAGTTGGCACGGGATTGTTCCGCCTGTTTGGGTTGCCACACGTAGCCGTAATCGTTTGTCTCAAGCCACGCGCCGTACGGCTCCAGCTTGCGATAAAAAGTGCCATAGGATGCGCTCGAGCGGCGATGCGACGTGTCATGCGACCGCGACGGAGGGACCGTGGCGCGCGCCACGCGCGCAGTGGCGGTCGGCTCCGCGGAAGCCGCGCCCGCTTCCTTGTCAGCCAGCGCCTTTTCGCGCGCGGTGACGTCCGCTTGTTGTTGCGCGAGGCGTTGTTGATCGTCCGCCTGCCGTTCCGCGGCGACACGCTGCTGCACCTGACGTTCCACTTCTGCGTTCCGTTCCTCTTCAGTTTGTTGTTTTCCGCACGAGGCGAAAAGCGCGAGCGCGAGAATCAGCGGGAGAAGGCAAAGCTTTTTCATGTGTTTGTTAGACCGCCACGGTCGCCCCTTATTCGAAACAAAGCGGCACCGGGGCTGCATTCAGATTGGAAGCGCTCACCGCCCGACGGAAGGCGCAGCGGATGGAGTAGGCGAAATCAGCTTCACCTCCACCGTCTCGATTTTCTCCCGACGCGCCCTCTGCACATTGCCGTAGATCGCGACCAGCGCCATCGCGATCAGGATGATCGCCATCAATCTCACGGCTGCGCGCGGCGCTCGCGAAGCGCGCGCTGTGTCAGGCGAATCCATCGGGCAAACATCCCCGCGCGCGGCTTCTCGGCAAAGCCTATTCGAACTGCAGCGCCGCGATCGCGTCCATCACCCGGTCGCTCAACCGGGCGTAGAGATCCTTGCCCCGCGCCTCGAGATCCGCAGCCGTAAAA
>JALYZW010000185.1 GCA_030945725.1 Verrucomicrobiota bacterium
GTGCACGACTGGGAGGCCGGTCAGGCTCAACATCGCGAGCGCGTGCTCGAACATCGTCTAGCAACTTTGGAACACGAGAGCGCGGAGCAACTGCGCCGTTTGCAAGCGAAGCCGCCACCGCGGCCGAAATCGCTGCCGGAAAAAATCGGGCGCGAGATTCGCCGAATCCCGCGCAACCTCGCGAAACTACTCAGCCGACCGTGAGCACGCCGCCTCCCTGCGAGACGCACGAGCAGTCGAGCTCCGATGTGCGTTACGCGAAATGGATCGCGGAACACGAACCCGCCGAGGATTCGCGCAGGCGGATTCCCGCCGCCGCCGAAGCTCCGACGATCAGCCTGCTCGTGCCCGTTCACCACACGCCCGCAAGATTCCTCGACGAAATGATCGCGTCCGTCGTGCAACAAACGGATCCTAACTGGGAGCTTTGCATTGTCGGCGCGCATTTTGAAGAAACCGCTGCTCAAGAAGTCCTGGAACGCTGGCTCACCGCGGAGCCGCGAATCCACTACGAAGCTGTCGCGCGCAATCTTGGCATCGCGAACAACACGAATCGCGCGCTCCAACTCGCCGTCGGCGAATTCATCGGGCTGCTCGATCACGACGATCTGCTCGCGCCGTTTGCCGTGCACGAATTACGGGAGGCGATTCATGCCTATCCGCGGGCCGACATCTTTTACAGTGATGAAGATCGGTGGAGCGAAAGTGGCCGGCGCCACTCGCCTTTTTTCAAGCCGGAATGGAGCCCGGAACTGCTCTTCTCCTGCATGTACGTCGGACACCTGAGCGCATACCGCCGTTCGTTAGGTGAAGAGCTTGGTGGATTACGCGCCGAATTTGATCTGTCCCAGGACTATGACTTCGCGTTGCGGGCGACGGAAAAAGCGCGCGAGGTTCGGCACATCCCGCACGTCCTCTATCATTGGCGGGAGCATGCAGCGTCCGGATCGGCCGGCGGTAAGCCGGAAGCGCGAACGAGTAACGTTGCGGCCCTTCGCGCGGCGGCGGAGCGGCGCGGTCTGGCCGCCGATGTGATCGCGTACCCTTCTGCGAATCGGGTTCGAATGCGAGCCAACCGGGTGCCGCGCGTATCAATTATTGTGCCGAGCGATTCCGCGGAGCGCACACGAGCCTGCGCGGTCGATCTGCCGCGGGCGACCAGTTATCCGGAATTCGAAATTGTGATTGTGACGAACAGCGAGCTCATCGGCGCTCTTGAGGCGAACGGCGATCGCGCGCCGAATTTGCGCACCGTCCGCTATGACAGGCCGTTCAACTTCTCGCGGAAATGTAATGCCGGTGCGGACGCAGCCACGGGCGAGATCGTGATTTTCCTGAACGACGACGTCTCGCCGATGCAGACCGATTGGATCGAGAATTTGATTGAGCCGCTCGAGCTTTGCGGAGTCGGCGCAGTGGCGCCAAAGATGATCTACGCGGACGGCCGGCTGCAACATGCCGGCCTTGTGACGGGCGTGCGCGGGCTCATCGGCACCGCGTTTCACCTGCTCCCGCACGATTCGCCGGAGCACGTGAATTTCGCGCAATCGATGCGCGACGTTTCCGCGCTTTCGGGCGCGTGTCTTGCCTTGCGCCGCGTCCAGTTTTTGGAGCTCGGCGGATTCGATGCGACGCAATTCCCCGTATTTCATTCCGACGTCGATCTTTGTTTCAAGTTGCGTGAGACAAATCTGCGTTGCGTTTACACGCCGTTTGTCTCGATGCGTCATCTCGGTCACGCGTCGCTCGGCGCGGAGGAAAACAATGACGTCGCGAGAAGTGACAAATCCGACGTCTTCCTGCTGAAACACTGGGCCGGCTATGTCGCGCGTGACCCTTATTTTCCGCCGAACATGCGGAACTGGCTTTACCGCGATTCCCCCGAACCGCTGCAGATATTCGGGAATAATTGCGCGGCGCCAGAGACGTCGTCTCGGGACGTGCTGTTTGTGTGCGCTGACCTGGACCGGAGCGAAGAAACCGCTTCATTCCTCAAACGCGCCATCGAAGCGAAACAGCGCGGCGACTTTGCGGTGATCGCGACGGCGGCCGGGAATTTGTCGAAAGAGTGTCTCGCAGCCGGTCTCGTTTTGATGGTCGATCCGCTGATTGCGAGCATCGATGAAGTCGCGCGCAAGCTCGGCCGCGGCTTCGACGAGATCGTTCTCGATCCTGTCGGGTGCGAGAAGTTGGAGCAAATTTTCCGTGAGGAAGGCGTTGAGCTGAAGATGATCAGCGGAGTGGATAAACGGGAAAAAGCTCTCGCGTGACGTCCGCGCCACGGATTTTGTTGGCCTCGCATGAGGCGACGCTCAGCGGCGCGCCGGTCCAGCTCGTCTACCTGGCGGAATGGTTGGTGCGCACGGGCTGGTGCGTGTTGGTCGTCGCGCCGGAAGATGGACCGATCGGCGACAAACTTCGCGCCTCTCGGGTGCCGTTTTCGGCGATACCGGAACTGCTGCTCGAGCCGGACTTCTCCAGCTTGCGCAGATTGGCGCGCAACTGCGACATCGTGGTCGCGAACACGATCACAACGTGGCAGGCGGTGCAGGCGGCACGCCTCGAGAACGTGCCGGTTGTCTGGTACCTTCACGAGACGCTCGTCGGGCGACGTCTCATCACGCAAATCCCCCAGATCGCCGCCACTTTGCCATTCGCGAACGGCGTGGTAACACCGACTCGCGCGACCGCGGCCGTTTACGAAGCGTGGACGCGCGTGGCCATCGACGTAGTTCCGTATGGCATCGCGGCGGCGTCGATCACGGGACCGCTTTGCGCGCGGGACAAGTTGTCATTCATCACGCTCGGAACATTCGAGGAACGCAAAGGCCAGGACGTCCTGATCGCGGCGATCGACGCGCTGAAGCCGAGCGCGCGTGACTCGACGCTCTTCCGTTTGGCGGGGCGAAATCTCGAACCCGAATTTCACCGGCGACTGAGCGAAAGCACCTTTGGCCTAACGAATGTAAAACTTCTCGGGCCGGCCGAGCATGAGCAGTCGCTGGCCCTCCTCGACGAAGCCGATGTCCTCATCGTTCCTTCGCGCGATGAGACGATGCCGATCGTGATTCTGGAAGCGATGAGTCGCGGAAAGGCTGTGATCAGCACGGACGTCGGCGGAATTTCAGAATGGTTGCGCGATGGCTTAAACGCCCTGCTCGTCCCGTCCGATAATCCGGCGGCGCTGCGTCGCGCGATCGAAAAATGCAGCGACGATCCCGATCTGGTTCGGAAGCTCGGCGCCGCGGGCAAACGTACTTTCGAACGCCATTTCACGATCGAGCGTTTCGGCGCGGCGTTTGAACTTCTGCTGCGACGAACGATCGAAAAAAGACGGACGGGCGCACTGCAGCCATTGCTCGCTCTCGGTTGGCCAGAGCTCTACGAACGGTGGGTCCGCGAATTCGACACCTTTTCCGCGAGTGATCGCGTGCGATTGGGTCGCAGAATACGTGCGTTACGAGCGCAGCCACTGATTTCCGTGGTTGTGCCGGTTTACAATCCAGACCTCGGGCTGCTTGAGAGCGCGATCGATTCTGTGCGTCAGCAAGTTTATCCAAACTGGGAGCTGTGCCTTGCTGATGACGCCTCCACGGACCCGGCGGTTCGAAGATTCCTGGACGCCGCAGTCGGTGGAGATGCGCGAATCAAAGTCGTTTTTCGTGAGACGAATGGACAAATTGCGGCGTGCTCAAACTCCGCGATCGCGATAGGGAACGGCGAGTGGCTGGCGCTTCTGGACCAGGACGACGCCATCGCTCCAAACGCGCTGGCAGAAGTCGCGTGCGAGATAGACGCTCATTCCGCCGCAGCGATCATCTATTCCGATGAAGATAAGATTGATCTGAACAACGTTCGCTCCGCGCCGTTCTTCAAAGGCGACTGGAACGCGGAATTGTTCGTCGCCCAGAATTACATCAATCACCTCGGCGTTTACCGCGCGTCGCTCGTGCGCGAAATCGGCGGCTTCCGAGCCGGCTTCGAAGGTTCGCAAGATTACGATCTTGCTTTGCGTGGCGTTGAGCGGGTCCGGCCGGAGCAAATTCGGCACGTGCCGCGCGTGCTCTATCACTGGCGGACCGTAACTGGCAGCCTGGCTGAGACATCAAATGCAAAGCCGCATGCCCGGGATGCGGCGCGTCGCGCGATCCGCGAACACCTGCGCCGTCGGGACATCGCCGCACTCGTGGAAGCGTGTCCGGAAAACCCGGAATCGCATCGGGTCAGCTACACTTTTCGCGATCCGGCGCCGCTCGTGTCGATCGTTGTGCCGACCCGTGATGCGGTCGCCATTCTGCGCCGCTGCATTGATGGGCTGCAGGATCGGACGGCCTACCGGCCATTGGAAATCGTGATCGTGGACAACGGCTCGGAGGAACCCGAGGCGCGCGAATACCTTCGTGGCCTAACGAATGCAAAAAATATTCAGGTGGTGCGCGACGAGCGGCCGTTCAACTTCAGCCGACTGAACAACATCGGGGCCCGCGGCGCGCGTGGAACGATCCTCGCGTTTCTGAACAACGACATCGAGGTGAACGACAGCGATTGGCTCGGCGAGATGGTCAGCCACGCGCGACGCGTACAAGTAGGCGCGGTTGGCGCGCGGCTCTGGTACCCGGACGGTACGCTGCAGCATGGCGGCGTCATGCTCGGTCTTGGAGGGGTCGCTGGCCACGCGCACCACCGCATTCCGCATGGGCATCCCGGTTATTTCAACCGCGCGTTTCTGCAGCAGGAATGTTCGGCCGTAACCGCGGCGTGCATGGTCGTGCGCAAGGACGTTTTCGACCGCGTCGGCGGATTCAACGAAATCGACGTGGCGGTGAATTTCAACGACGTCGAACTCTGTCTACGTCTGCGCCGGCTCGGATTGAAAATCATCTGGACGCCGTACGCTAACCTGCGTCACCACGAATCGCTCTCGCGCGGATCGCGCGCGTCGACCGAGCAGCAGCAACTTTTCGTCCGTGAGGCCGAGCACATGCAAACGCAGTGGGGTGAGCATTTGTTGTCGGACCCGTTCTACAGCCCGAATCTCCGGCTCGAGCTGCCGGCGTTTTATCCAGCGTTTCCGCCGCGGGAGGATAGCGTTTCCGCTTCCAAAATGCGGTGACGATCGAGCCCGAAGATCCGTTCGCGGGCCGGATATCGTTCGAGAAGCGTCGCATAATTCTCGATGAAATGCCGGCCGAGCTCCGCCTCGAAGAGGTTCGTCGTGTTAATCATCGACGTTTCGTGATGGCGATAGAGGCAGAGAATGTTCGGGACAAACCCGACGCTGCGCCCGGTCGATGCGAACCGGAGCCAAAGGTCGTAGTCTTCCCACCCGAACCAACCGATCTGGCTGAGGTCATTGTTGTAGCCGCTGCCGTCCAGTAACGCCGCGCGCCGGAACATGGCCATCGCGTCGATGTAAGGATATTGCACCAAAATTTCCGGGTCCCAATCGAAGTAGGAGAGCAGTCCAAGGCGGTTAGCGGGCGTACCGCGAAACCGGCAGAGCATGCCGTAGGCAGCAGCGTGGTCGCCCGTGCGGATGACCTCGATCAGCTGTTTCAGCGCGCTTGGGAAAACGAGGTTATCGGCGTCGAGCATGAAGACATACTCGGCGCGCGAGAGACTAACTCCGACATTGCGCGCGTCCGCTAAACCCGTGTTGAAATTTTTGTCGATGACCCGGATTGGCAGCGAAAATTTCTTCTGGCAACGCAGCGCGCGTGCCAGGGAATCGTCGGTCGAAGCGTCGTTCACGATGAGCACTTCGGTTGCGTACTCGAGCTGCGCGACCGCGCGCTCAACGCTGGCAACGCACTCTTCGATGAATTGCCCATAGTTATAGAGCGTGATCAAAACGGTTAGCGTCGGGGTCTCGGCGGCCGCCGCGCCGTCCTGATCGTAGATCGTGACAAATGGTTCCCCGCGTGAGCGTGCCGACTCTTGATCCAGCCAGCGGCGGCGGTAGCCTTCGCGTTTTTGGATTATTCCCTGGCGCAGGTCGGATGCGATAGGCATGGGCGTCTCGGTTTCGAGTACCGGCTTAGATGAGCGACTGAATTTTTTTGAGAGGCGGCGGAGGTCAGCCACCAGCGCGTCGCGCATCGGACGGCGCTCGTGTTTCGCGAGCACGCGGACGGCATCGGCCGGTAACGCGTGCGGCTGCGCATCAATCTCCGATAGCACGCATGCGCTCTCCTCCCCGGCGGTCATCCCGCGCAGGAAGGCGGCGCACATCTCGGCCTGCCTCAGATTCGTCCTGATGAATTCCGCGCCGGCTGCGGCGATGCGCGCGCATTCGTCCGGATGATTCAGGTAATATTCGCAACACGAGATGAGCTGCTCCGGCTCGACCATGATGAAGTGCTCGCCCGGAACGAGCTGTCCGTGGCCGTGGCAGGTTTCCGTGATGATACAGCAGCCATTCGCGAGGCCGACGAGCATCCGGTGCCACTCGAAATATTTCTGTTCCGAATAGTGAACGTTCAGCAGGATGCGCGACTGGCTGAGGAGCTCGTTCCGGCGCGCGTTCGTTAGATAGCTGTTCGTCGCCTCCGTCTTGGCAAACCCAAGCGGCACGAGGCGGAGATGACATTCGTGCTCGGAAAAGAAAGCAGCGTGGTGCGCGAAAAATTCATCGCGCCGCGGCGTGAGCGAACCGAGAAACGTGATGTCGAGCTTGCGCGCCGCGTGCGGCGGAAGCTCTGCGTGCGCAAGCATGTCGTGATAGCCAAGGGCGAGGCGATGGCAACGGAGATCGCGGGCACGGTAGGCGGCGACGCCGAGAGGATTGATGTCAGCCACCGCGAGGGCGTCCGCAGCCCAGCGAAGATTACTTTGGAACCATGCGGTCTCGGGTTGCTCGGTGCAAAGCAGGACAACGTTCTGCGTCAGACTGCGCGCCTCTGCCCGCGACGCAACGTTCGAAACAAACAGGTTATAGAACTCATGCGGCGTCACGACAATCTGGAGCGTGTCCTCCCGCGGGTTCTTTTCCGGTAGCTGATCGATCAGCAGGTCGGTTTCGCAGCTTAGCTCGCGGAATCCGGCCGCCACGAGCGCGCCGATCTCGATGATGAACAGATTCGATTTGGAAGTCGCGAAAAGGCGGACGCGGGTGATCCGGCTGGACGACGACGCGACATCGGACGCCCGCCGGAGTGGGGCCTGGCGGCGCAAAGGCAACGGCGCGCTCGCGGGCGCAAAGCCATCGCCGGTGTGCGGTCCCTTCAGCCGCGCAATAGCGGCATCTCGGACATTCGGAAAACCTAGGTACCCGAGGGCTGAGATCGGCAGCGACGTGACGACCGAGGAATGGAAGGTGCGCCACTCCCGATCATGATCCTGCACTTGGAAATCGATCGTGTTGCTTCCGATGCGGAGTGGCACGTCGAGGCGGAAGCCGCTTGCGCCCGCATTGGCTAAATCGGGATATGCCGCCGCGACGTCGGGTCGGTTGCGTTTTCGCCGGGCGCGGAAGATTTCGCTGCGGCGCAGCCGCCGGGAGACGACGGCTCGGATGCCGTGGATTTCCTTGCCCTCGCGATGGATGAGCCAGCCTTCCACGACGACTTCTCCACCGAACACGACCCGGTCGACGGAGGCGTCGAAGCGAAACAGGAAGTCAGAAGCAGAAGAGGACAAGTTTGGTGCCCGCGAGTTAGTGAAAAATCGTCCGCGACTTAGATCGGCCGAAGCTTCCACGGGTCTTCGGTGCGCGACGGAAAAGCAAGCTGGAATAGCTCCGACCCGAGCGAAAGATTTGGGTTATAGAACTGATCGCGGTCGAGCACGCTCCCCCATTTTTTACGCATGTATTGCGACTCGGATAAAAAGCGCCGTTGCTTCGCCGAGGTGTCTTCGATTCCCCGACTGGCGGATTCGTGATGGATGAATTCCGCGTGCGGGGTCCAAACGATGTAATAGCCGGCAGCGCGCAGGCGAAGGCAAAGGTCCACGTCGTTGAATGCCACGGCGAGATTGATTTCATCCAATCCGCCCATCGCCGTATACGTCTCGGTCCGGAGCAGCATGCATGCACCGGTTGCCGCACTATAATTTTGGGTGAGATGCATCCGCGAAAAATAACCGTCCGCGCCTCGCGTCCCTCCGTGTATATGGCTCGCCACGCCGCCCGCCCCGATGATCACGCCAGCGTGTTGTAAACTTCCATCCGGATACCAAAGGCGCGCCCCGACCGCGCCGGTCCGCGGGCGCGCGGCGTGACTGAGCATTTCGCCGAGCCAGTCGCCATGCATCACCTCGAGATCATTGTTCATCAAGACAACGAAAGCGCCACGCGCCAGCACTACGCCGAGATTGTTTAACCGGCTGTAGTTAAAGTCGCCTGGGATTCGGTGAACTCGGACGCGCGGATCGTGCTTCAACTCCTGCAAAATTTGCAGCGTCTCCGGTTCCTCGCTGTCGTTATCGAGAACCACGATTTCGAAGTTCGAGTACTCCGTCTTATCGAGCACGCTGACGATTAAACGCTGCAGTAAAGCGGCGCGATCGCGGGTGGGAATGATCAGCGAAACGAGCGGTCTCGCCGCCGGCAAAGGATACCTCGCGCGCAGATAAATACGGCGATGTGGCTCGACCGTCGCTCCCGGGGTGGTGCGGTCCAGGTGTTCCTGCACCGCGCGCAACGCTGCGTCGTTTGCGTACGGCTTGGCGGTCGTCGCGGCCGAACTGCTCCCCTCCGCCATTCGCCAGTGATAAAGGACTCGGGGGATGTGCGCGATTTGATCGGGCGCCAGACGCTCGCTGCAGCGCAGCACGAGATCGTAGTCCTGCGCGCCCTCGAAGCCGGCGCGAAATCCCCCCAGCCCGAGCACAAGAGCGCGATCGTAAAAACCGAGATGTGAAACGTAGTTCTGGCTGCGCAGGAGATCGGGGTTCCAATCTGATTTAAAGTGCGGGTCACAACGGCGACCGGCGCGATCCAGCTTGTCCTCGTCGCTGTAGAGAAGCTTCAGCGCCGGCTCACGATTGATGCGCTCCGCCGCGTAATAGAGCGCGGTGGGCGCCAGTTCGTCATCGTGATCGAGCAGGGCGACAAATTCTCCCGTCGCGAGTTCGAGCGCATCGTTCGAAGCGGCGCAGATGTGACCATTCAGGTCCCGCCGGTGGGCTTTGATGCGCGCGTCGCGCCGGGCGGCGCGACAGAGCAGCGCCCAAACCTGCGGGTCCGTGGAGGCGTCATCGACCACACACAATTCCCAGTCCGGATAAAGCTGCGCCCGAACCGATGCGATAGCGCGGCGCAGCCACCGCGCATCGGAGTTAAACGCTGGCAGGAGCACAGAAAAACGCGGCCGGCGCGCGAAGGATGCGATATGTCGCCGGATCGAGGCGCGGTCGCGTCGGCTCTGTGTGTCATAGCGCGAGATCCATTTTTCGTAATCGCCAATCGGTTCGTGGAGACCTTTGCGTTGGCGGCGAAAAAGCGGAACGCGGGCTACTCGCTGCACGACTGGTTCCCACGCGCCATGTGCGCTGCGCGCTTCAAGGACCACCCTGGAGCGGCCCCGCGGCAGCGTGATATCCGCCGTAAATCCACTCCGCAAACCGGCGGCTCGCCCTTCGAACGCGAGGGCGATATCCGGCCGAAGTGCCCCGTAGTTCGCAGCGAAGATTTTGCTGCCGACGCGCACTCGGAGCTTCGAAATCTGTTCTCCATACGCGGCGACGCACCAGCCTGCCAGGTGCAGTTCACGATCGAGCGCCGTCCACGCCGCCGGTGCGTCGACCGAGAACTCGAATCGGCGGGGGCGAGCGTCGACTTCGAAAAAGGCCGCTTCGGTTGGATCAATCATATCGACCACGGCGCGTCGCTGATCCGGCGCAGCGACGTCCTCCCGAAAAACCGGACGCCACGGGCCATCGACCTGCCGGATTTCGAGCAACAATTTCGCAGCGTGATTCGGCAGCTCCACGCGACAGGCGAAACCGCTGCGTCTCGCAGCCGCGTTGTCAGGATAGATCGCGCCCACATCCTCGCGAACGATCCCATGGGTGCCGACGAAGGTACGACCGCCGATGCTCGCGCGAATGCCATGAATCCATCCGCCCGTTCGGTCCACGACCCAGCCAGCCAGGTAGAGCGGAGATGAAATCGCCGACCAATCCGTCGGGCGCGCGAACGAGAGATCGAACCGCGGTTGCGCGAGCGCCAGATCTGCCGCGAGCCAACGTTCGCTCGGAGGTGTCTCGGAAATTAATGGCCCTTCGACTTCACGCGTGAGCAGCGTGCGCCAGCTCTCGCCGTCGAGCGACGCCTGCAATTGCAGACGACTTCGGCCGCGCGGCACACGCACGTCGATCGTGAAGCCGCAACAGAGCGGCGCGTCCCGTGTCCCGAGGTAAGCGAGCACGTCAGGACGTTCGCGATCGAATCGGCCGGGGAAGATTGTGTCCCGGATTTTCGCCCGGATGCTCGGCGCACCGGCTCTGTTGTTTGCGACACACCATCCGCTCAGCCGCAAATGGCGGACGTGCGCGGACCACTCGACCGGCTCATCCAGCGCGAACGAGTAATCGCGCGGAGGGCCGCCAGCCTTGGCGCTATCAGGAGGCGGTGTCGGGTCCACGTTTACGTTGTTGCTCGCAGGCGCGAAGGCGAAGCGCGTCGCGACGCTAAGATCAGCTGGCCGGCTTTATTCCCACCAGCTCGAATCCTGCGGATACGCGCTTTTGAAACTCCTGCGGTAGATTCTGCAGCGCATCGAACGCCGGCGGCGGACCGCCTTTCTTCGCCCAAAAGTCCGCCCATTCGCCAATCCCGCTGTTTTCGAAACTGGAGACGTCCTTCCACGATCCGCCGCCGGCTCGCACCGCCTCGATCACGTTGGAGAGCAAAAACGCGAGCATGACGCCGGGACCAAAATTGCCACTGACGGCGCAGCGCTCAATCTCGAATCCTGAAAACCATTCGCGCACCCCAAACTCCGTCGCATTGAAAAAGTGATGGGGCGGCTCGTGGAGTGCCTGCAGGAACGCGGTGTGAATCGCGACGGTGCCGCCCGGTTTCAGCACGCGCAGAATTTCTGCGGCGGCAAGCTTCGGCTCGCGCAAATGTTCGAAGACATTGAACGCAAAAACGCGATCGAAAACCGCGTCGCGGAACGGCAGGTGATGCGCGTCCCCGACCAGATCCGTGTGCCGAAAAATCTTATGCTCGAACTCGATGCAGTTCGGATAACGCGTCGCAGTTCCGCCCGCGCCGATATTCAGGACAAAATCGTGCCCCGCGCGTAAGAGGGCCTCGAACTCTGCGCCGATCGGGTTGCTCGCATGCTCGCGAGCTACGGCGATATCGCCGTCGATGAAAACCGGGACGTCGTCCTGCGTTCGGAAAGTCGTCGCGCATTCCGAGCACTGAATGCCGCTTCGCTCCAGCCTCAGCGCGGCGCCACAACGCGGGCAGGCAAGGACCGATTCAAGACGCGCGTTCAACGGAGAGCAGCGTCAAACAACTGCCGCCGAATGCAAGGCGCGGGTCGCATCTGCCCGGTCTTCGTGTTGCGGCGGGAGCAGGGATGGCCCGGATCGTGCTTTCTGGAAATTATAATCAGTATGAATCGTATACCCCTCATTGCATTCGCTTTGTTCGCCTGTATCGCTCCGCTCGCCTCGGCGAATCCCTACAAAACCAGCGCTGTTTTCACCGTCACTTCCACCGCTTCCTCCCGCTCCACACCGGGAACGCTGAACTGGGCCGTCTTCCAGGCGAACTACTATGGCGCCGACGTCAATTACATCCGCTTCAATATCCCGAAGCTGAGCCCGCAGCAGGAAATCGTCCTCAGCGAACAGCTCTACATTGCACGGCTGATGATTCTCGACGCTACCTCGCAACCCGGATATGCGGGTCAGCCGCTCATCCACGTGAATGCCAATGGCTTCGACAGCGCGTTCCTGCTGTCCGGCAACGTGGCCAACATCCCGCCGTACAGTGACGGTTCGACCGCGACGAGCGGCGGCAATCCCGGTGTGCATGGCGTGAGCGCCGCTACTGCGGGCACGACACTCCAAGGTTTCCACATTTACAACTACAGCTCGAATGCGATCACGATCCTCAAAGAATCGCAGGGGAACTTCATCCAGAACAACTGGATGGGATTCCAGCAGCAGGGCAGCAATTACGTTCGCAACGCCGCCGCGCATCCCGGCAGCCGCGGCATGGGCATCCAGTCGAGCTTCAACACCGTGCGCGGCAACACCATTTCCGGTGTCAGCAACGGCATCGTCATCGGCGAAGCGATCGAGACCGCATGGTCCGGTACTAATTACTACACGAACGCGTTTGAGAATAACAACATCGGCACCGATCCCAGCGGCAGCGTCGTGATCGGCAATGACTCGGACGGCATGTTCCTCGGCGCCGGCGCGAGCGAGAACTTCATCGGCCCTGCGAACGTCTTCTCCGGCATGACCTCATCCGGCGTGGAACTGCTGCATCCCTCGAATTACGGCAACATTATCATCGCTAACATGATCGGCGTGAATCGCGCCGGGACCGCTGCGCTTGGGAACGGCGAACTCGGCGTGCTCATCGCGAACGGCGGCGATTATAACGACATCGGTGGTCCATCCGGCGGCAACATCATCTCGGGCAACAAGCTTGGCGGCATCGCCATCGGCACGAAGGAATTCCCGCAGCCCTGCACGCGCATTTACGTCGAGTCGAACCTTGTCGGCACCGACGTCACCGGCCTTAAGACAATCGGCAGCCAGATCAGCGGCATCACCAGTCAAACCGGGAGCGAAACAATCATTAACCGCAACGTCATCGGCGGCCATTCGAACCACGGCATCGTGCTGGCAGAGGTCGGCAAGACCACCGCCACCCGCAACGGGCAAACGGTGAAACTTTCCAACGGCCTCTTCGGCAACTGGATCGGCATCAGCGCCAGCGACAAGTCGGCTCCCTATAACGTCGCACCCGGCCGCCCCGGCGTGCAGTTACTCGATGCGCCGAGCAGCACGAATGGCGTGCCGTTGCCAAATAGCGGTTTCGGCGTGTATGCGCGCGATGCGTTCAACAACTACATCCAAATTACAAGCGACAGTCAGAACTTCTCCGCGCGCTACATCAGGAACGTCTTCGGCGCGAATCAGCTGAACACCGCCGGCTTCGACGGCTGCCAGGCGACTGATAACGTCTACAATCCGTAGGTGACGAACCCGCCGGCGTAGCATGGGCAGCGGAAGAGTTGTCATGAACCGTTGGACCAGTTCGCGAAAGCCGTGATTGCGGAATAACTCTCTTGGTCCCGATTTTCCGACACGCACCGGAGCAGTAGTCACTGCGGTAGAATCTGCCAGCTCCGCTGTGCGGAGGTGAGCGACCTGGAAGGTGGTCGCGATCAGACCGCCGGCGCAAACTCTCCTCGTACACGACGCTCAATCGCAGATTGATTGGATTGAGGAATCGACCTATGCTCGTCGCGTGAAAACTTCCTCTGGAAGAAATTCGCGTCGCTCCGCGGGCATTTCCGCCCGAAGCCTCCGCATGCTTTTGGTCCTCATGGTGACAATGACTGTCACCGAAGCTCTTCGGGCGAGCCCGGCGCCCGTCGAAGTCTTGGCGCTACCAAATCCGCCCTCCACGCCGCACGCGCTAGTCATGACAGGTAACAGCGGTCTCTATGGTTTCACCGGCCCGGGTGACAATTCCGGGACGCGCGGTTTCTTTCGCTGTTCGCTCGATGGTCAGTTCAACTCAATCCCTGTTTCAAATCTCTTTCCTTATCTGAGCAAGGCATTTCTGGGTAAGGACGGAAACATTTACGCTTTCGCGGATTTTGATGGGCGCTCGCCGACGGACGCGCTGGTGCGCGTCACCTTGGACGGAGCCCTGACGACTCTTTTCGATTTCCGGTCAATCGGGAACCTGCAGCCTGTAACCCTCTTTCAGGTTGCGAACGGCGACTTCTACGTCCTTTCATCGACGGGTGGCGCGAACAATTCGGGCGTCGTTCTTCGAATCACGAGCAGTGGTGCCGCCAGCACAGTGTTTGATTTTCCGGCGAACAATACCGCCACGACTCTGGTTCCCGCAGGCGATGGCAACTTCTACGGCGTCGTGTGGGTCAATGCCTCATCCGCCTCCCGAACTGATTTCGTCTTTCGCCTCTCTCCCGATGGCGCTTTCACAATCATTCACACGTTCGATCCGGGATCAGAGGGACACGCTTTATACAATCCGTTAGCTGTCGGTCTAGATGGAGCGCTCTACGGGCTCGCGTCCCACGGGTCGGTGAAAATCGCGCTTTTCCGCGTGACGTTAGCCGGCGACATGACGGCGTTTTCGAGCGACATCGGCCTCAATGAGCTCGGTAATTTTGTGGTGGCGCCGGATGGGAATTTTTACGTGGCGCGCTCTACCAACTACGATGGGAGTGCCGGCTTTACCCCAGGAGCGATCCTCCGCATCTCGACCAACGGAACTTTCGTCGTCGTCCATCAGTTTCAGACCGGTGAAGCGGCGGGGCTGCACCCCTCGGATTTGGTATTGGGTCCTGACGGTAATATTTATGGCGATAGTTACGATGGCGGAGGGGGTGGCGGAGGGACGATCTTCCGCCTCTCCACCGCAACAGGCGATGTCGTGCCCATCTACTCCTTCTCGCTCCAGCTCGGACAAACCTCCGCGCTCACAGAGGGACCGGACGGGAACTTCTACGGTTCAGTGAAATACGGAGGGCTTCATCTCATCGGTTATATTTTCCGCGTCAGCCCCGCTGGAGTCGTGGAGAAAGTCGTCGACTTCGCCGGGAGCGATGGCGCGAATCCCGTCGGGAAATTACTGCTCGCGAGTGACGGCAATCTCTACGGCACGACCGAAGGCGGGGGAACCGGCGGCAAAGGAAATATATTTCAGCTGACTCCCGCCGGAGTTCTGACGAGCCTGTTCTCGTTCGATAGCACCGGCGCGCAAGGTCGGCTGCCGCGCACCCGGCTGACGGAAGCCGCGGATGGAAAACTGTACGGCATCGCGCAATTTGGTGGCGCTGCGGATGTCGGGACGGTCTTCCGGATTTCGAAATCCGGCGCTTTCGAACTGTTAAATAGCTTCCCGAGCGGACACGAGCAGACGGTGACTCCACTGACGCTGGCGCAGGATGGGAACTTCTACTGTCTGACCAATTCAAACCGTTACCCAGCGGCGATTCTGCGCGTCAGCCCAGAAGGCGTGATCACGGAAGTAACGAAAGTTAACGACAGGTCTCCTTCGGTCAATTTCGACACCACCTTAGTCGCTGCGCCCGATGGCTATCTCTACGGAGCTCTCACTAGCTATCAAAAGGACGATTCCGTTTTCCGTTGCACGCTCGACGGCAAGCTCACCATCGTGGCCGAATTTCCTTATGCCACTCTTCGGACCGACATAACGCTCGGGACAGATGGGAACCTCTACCTCGGTCGCTACTCTGGAGCCGGATTCGGCCAACTCGCGCGCCTGACGACGAATGGCATCACCACGGCTATCGCCACTTTTCCACTCCAGCCGGGACCGGGGCGAGCCCTGACCCAGAGCAGCGACGGACGATTCTATGGGGTGGGTGCAACAGATTTGTTTCATGGCAGCATTTTTCGCGCAGAACTTCTCGCTCCGACAATCACGAGCATCACTCATACCGGTGGCTCTGGGTCGTCGGATTACGATCTTATCGGGACATCATTCTCTAATGCGTCGCGGATTACGTTTAGCGGCGAGCCGGCCACGAGATTCACGGTAGTTTCCCGCACCGAAATCACGGCGACTGCTCCAGCGGGAGCGGATACAAGCGCGGTATCGGTCACGGCTCCCGCCGGAGTCGCAACGTTCCCAGTCGGCTCGTTTTCACCCGGCCCGGCTGTCAACATCTCTACGCGCGGAGACGTTGGCACTGGCGACGATGCGCTGATCGGCGGTTTTATTGTGCAAGGGAACGCGGCGAAAAAAGTCATCATCCGTGCGATTGGACCATCGCTCGCAATCGCAGGCGTAAAGGGCTCGCTCGCCGATCCTGTGCTCGAGTTGCACGACGGCAGCGGCAAGCTCCTCGAGACAAATGATGATTGGCAAACCAGCGCCAACAAACAAGCCGTCATCGATAGTGGAATCCCACCCTCCGACAGCCGGGAGTCGGCCATCTTGCAGACGCTAAGTCCTGGAAATTATACTGCGATCGTCCGCGGAGCAGCGGGCGGTGTCGGCGTTGCGCTGGTCGAGGTATACGACCTTGATCGCGCTTCCGGTAGGCTAGGGAATATTTCGACGCGCGGTCGCGTTCAAACCGGCGACGAGGTGATGATCGGCGGGTTCATCATTGGCGGCGAGGCACCTGCCAAAGTGTTGGTTCGTGCGATAGGACCGTCGCTCAGCACAGGCAATGCGCCGGTTGCTGGCGCACTGGCTGACCCCGTGCTCGAGCTCCATGACAGCGACGGGAATTTGATGGCGACAAACGACAACTGGCACGACGGCGTGCAGGCTCAGGAAATCTCCGACACAACGATCGCGCCTTCGGACTCAAAGGAGTCGGCCATCGTCGCTTCGCTCAACCCGGGGAATTACACGGCGATCGTGCGCGGGGTGAGTAATTCGACCGGCGTTGCTCTCGTCGAGGTTTACAAGCTCGATTAACGAGAGCCGGGAGAAGCGCGTCTACTCGCGCACCGCGGTCGCTTCCTTGCCCTTGCGATTGCGCAGGTAATTCAGCTTGGCGCGCCGGGCGCGGCCGGCTTTTTCCACTTCGACTTTCGCGACGCGCGGCGAATTAATCGGAAACACGCGCTCCACACCTTCGCCGTAGGAGATCCGACGGACGGTAAAGTTCTCGTTCATGCCGCGGCCCTTTCGGCCGATCACGATCCCGGAGAAAATCTGGATGCGTTCCTTGTCGCCCTCGACCACGCGGGTGTGGACGCGGACGCCATCCCCGACCTTGAATTTCGAAACATCAGTCTTCAGTTGTTCTTTCTCGATTGCGTCAATAATGTTCATGGCTGTGTTTCCTTCGAAAAGTGGGGCACACCTATCCTTCGCGGCGAGGGAAAGTGCAACCAGAAATCGCTCGTGCGCGCCACGCCGAGGGCGAGAGCTTCGGCCAAGACGCCGCGCGACGAGGCAGGCAAGGAACGCCTGCCCTACATTTCCGCGCGCAGGCGGGTCCGATGGGAAGGGTAAGTCTCCCGCCAGCCGCGGACGAATATTGTAGGGCAAGCGCTCCCGCTTGCCGGCGATGGCGTGTGCAAGCGCCGGAGATTTCGGAGCGCTGGGGCACCGGCGGCGGCTCGGCGTTGTGCTTCGCATCTGTTTCGCTATAATCCCGGCGCACTGCGCCCGTAGCTCAATTGGATAGAGTGACAGCCTCCGAAGCTGTAGGTTGCGCGTTCGAGCCGCGCCGGGCGCATGCTTCGCAACGAGCGTTTCATAGGTAAAAATAGGGAAACCTCAAATGCACGAACGCGAAAGAACGCGCATCAAATCGCGCAATACTAGTCAAGTAAATGTCAAGCGAGCAGACCCAGGCTTGAAGCCATCTATCGTTGAAGCAATTCTTACTAGCGGCCCACGATTTGTCGCGGAAGAAAAATAGGCGCGGGACGTGATTGGTCGATGCGCGAATTGTTGTAATCTCGAGTGAAAGGTCCATGTCTACGTGTAATTAGCTCGCTCTGTTGCGATTAGAATATTATCGCCGTTTTCGCCCATTTGGACGCACATGATCTGATGTGATCTCACGAGGGAGAAGCGCCCAATCAGCCGCGTCCGAAATCGGCTCAAATGCGCTCAATTTCCACGCCGAGTATCATATTTAGTATCCAGTTTTCCGTCTACAGCGTTGGCATCTTAGAGGCAGCAAGTTCGAGCCATCGAACAGAAGGGGTTCGCACGGCTGGACACTTGCCCCGCCAGGTTCCAAACACAGCAACGGTCAGATCAGCGCACGCGAGCGCCCAAGCTGGACACAATTGCAATCAATTCCGAGGCCTCTACCGGCTTCGACATGTGCATTTGGAAGCCCGAAAGAATTGCACGGCGGCGATCTTCCGAACGGGCAAAGGCAGTAAGGGCAATTGCGGGCACATCGCCCCCTTGCTCTGGCGTTAGCTGTCGCACCTTCTGGATCACGCAGTAGCCATCTTCCTCGGGCATGCCGATGTCCATGATCAGCACGTGCGGTTTTTTCTTCGTGATCAAACGCAAAGCCTCTGCGCCCGAACCTGCCGTTTCCACGGCGGCACCGCACCGGGAAAGAATGCGATTGACCAGCTCTCGCGCATCGGGCTCATCGTCGACGGCAAGTATCTCCAAGCCGGTCAAGTCAGGGTGCTCGCCGGGAAGCTCTCGCGGTATTGCTGTTCGCGGATGCAGGCGCTCCTGACCTGCAGGCAACATTGCCGCAGTTGCTGGCAAGCAGACATAAAAGGTCGAACCTTGATTTAGACCGGCGCTCTCTGCACTGAC
>JALYZW010000191.1 GCA_030945725.1 Verrucomicrobiota bacterium
GCTTCGTCCTGAAGCGCGCGATCACCTAGATGGGCCGTTGTTCAGCGCCGTGCTCGCTCTCGTCTATGCCCGATCAGGCGAGACTGACCTGGCAATCCCGCTGATCGAGCGATTACTGACCGTGCCGCTTTCCGACTTCAATGAAGCGAATATTACCCTGCAAGATCTGCGGGTCCGGTGGGAATGGGACCCGCTGCGCAGCGATCCGCGATTCCAAAGAATGCTCGCAAGCCCGGAGCCGGAGACGAGGTCGGAGTAGCTCGTGAGAGCGAGTGTGACGTGCGCGGCGATTGTAAGCCGCTTCAACCGCACGTTTCCGCCCACGGCTCCTAGCGTTCATTCCTCGGTCTTCGGAATCAACGGTGACGATGCCGACTTGAATTGCCAGCCCTAATGGGTCGCCGGGTTACCGTCGGATATCCGTGCGACCGTCCGCGTTTGTGTCGTGGCGATGATCGTCGTGCTTCCTTTTTAAGAGACCAGCAAGGCCGAGCAGCCCCAACAGCCCGATCCAACCGTGGCTGTGATGTTCCTGGCGCTCCGGTCGTTCGTTTGTTGTTGTCGTGGTGGAAGTAGCAGCCGCAGGCGACGTCTGCGCTATTGCCGCGACCGACGAGAAGACCCCTGTCGCCAGCGCGACGATCAGCACACTTAATCTATTTGATTCCATTACAATGTTAACGCGCCCGCTGGCTGGCGTGGCCGTTCTTCTGTCGCTTTCGTTCTCCGGTTTACCGCCAGGGCCTAACGTCCCTCTAAGATGCCAACATCGCAGCTCTCCGAGGCGAACATACCGTTATCACAAACAAAGGCGGTTATTGCGCTTTCGTGCGGAATTCAGCTGCACGACCATACGACGTAAGTATTCGGCTCCTAGGATGTTATCTGGTTTGGGAGACCCTCACTCTACGGGGCAACAACGGCTGCATCATAGAAGGCCTTTTCGTCCGAAGGAGCAGATACGCGGCGCTCACATTTTTGATTCCGCGAAGGATCGTCCAGAAGAACGCCATGTGAACGTGCATGACCGACTTCGCGATCACGCCTGCGATCAAATGACATCACAGAACTGTCGACTACCGAAATTTGGGATGACGTTGCCCAGAACGCAGCTTAATTCAAACTCCGCCGCGCTAAATCTGGACGGATGTCACAGCACCTACTTCCTCACGATCTCACTGATGCAGAATATCGGGCGCTCTGGGCGACTTCGACCGATGCCATCGTCATTTTGGATCGAGAGAGCAACGTTCGATATGCTAATCCTGCGGTCGCCACCATCTTCGGTTATCGCCCAGAAGAGATTGTCGGCGAGAATGTCGCGATGATTCAGCCCGAGCGGCTGCGCGAGGCGCACCGGCGCGGGATGGGACGGTTCCTCGCGACCGGTACGAAGACGCTAAATTGGGGCGCTGTTGACGCAATCGGGCTGCACCGGGATGGGCATGAATTCGCGATTGAGATCGCGTTTACGCATCTTTCGTCCGGTAGCGGCAACGATCTCTTCGCCGCTTATATCCGCGACACGAGCGCTCGAAAGCAAATCGAGCAGGCCTTGCGCCGAAGCGAAGAAGACTTGCGGGCATTGGCAGATTCGATCCCTCAGCTCGCATGGATGGCAAACCCCATGGTCACATATTCTGGTATAATCGCGGCTGGTATGAATACACCGGCACGACCCTAGCCGAGATGGAAGGCTGGGGCTGGGAGAAAGTTCATGATCCCGCGTTCCTTCCGCGCGTAGTGGAGCGTTGGACGGGCTCGATTAATAGTCACCAAGCGTTCGAGATGGAGTTTCCACTGCGAAGTGCGGCGGGCGATTACCAATGGTTTCTGACCCGGGTGAATCCCGTGTTCGATGAACATGGCGCAGTTGTGCGTTGGTTTGGTACGAACACTAACGTCGACCGCGTTAAGCGGGCTGAAGCCGACCGTGAGCGGTTACTGACAAGCGAAAAGGAGGCGCGCGAACGAGCGGAGCGGGAGACCCGAATGAAGGATGAATTTCTTGCGACGGTGTCGCATGAACTGCGCACACCTCTCAATGCGGTACTCGGCTGGGCGACGATCCTGCGCGATTCGCCCGCTCCGGAAGAGGTGGCCGAAGGAGTCGCCGTAATCGAGCGAAACGCACGCGCACAGGCGGAGATCATCGAGGACTTGTTGGACATGAATCGCATCATTTCCGGCAAGGTACGCCTCGACGTGCAGAGGGTAGATTTGGTGCCGATCATAGAAGCGGCGATTGAGTCGGTAAAACCGACAGCCGCTACTCGCGAAATCAGGTTAACCTCAGTTCTCGATCCGAATGTCGGGCAGGTGTCGGCAGACCCGGGGCGGTTGCAGCAAGTCTTCTGGAATCTGCTTACGAACGCAGTGAAATTCACCCCCCGAGGTGGGCGCGTGCATGTCGCGCTGGGGCGCGTGAATTCACACCTAGAGATCAGCGTCAGTGACACCGGCGAAGGAATCACTGCCGAATTCCTCCCGCACGTTTTTGACCGGTTCCGGCAGGCGGACGCCACGACGACACGACGTCATCGCGGAC
>JALYZW010000204.1 GCA_030945725.1 Verrucomicrobiota bacterium
GTTAGGAGCAGGCCAAATTGATCGCCGGCAAAGAAGGCGACGAAGAGACAGGTCAATAACAAAAGGCCGAACGCGCCGATCAAACAGACGCCACCAAGAAAACCCCACTGCTCGCCGATCGCGGAGAAAATGTAGTCATTGTGCACGGCGGTCGCGGGGAGGAAACCGAGTTCGATCTGGGTGTTCGGCGCCTTGAATCCCTTCCCCGCCCAGCCGCCGGAGCCGATCGCGATGAGCGATTGGTTGATCGCCCACGCCGAACCCTGCCGGTCGATATCGGGGTTAATGAATGCGGTGATCCGCTCCTGTTGGTACGGCTTTAAGCCCAGATTGATCGCCACGGGAATAAAGGCCGCAACGATCAGGACGATGCAAACCAGATAGCGCACCGGAATGCCGCCGACGAAGAGAAGCGCGAGAAGAACCGGGCCCCAGATGATGCACTCGCCGAGATCGGGCTGCATTAAGATAAGCAAACAGGGCGCGCCGACGATGGCGCTGCATAGAAGCAAGCGGAGCATCGGATGCATCTCGCGGAACTGGCTGAGGAAAAGCGCCAGCACCATGATGCCGGCAATGACGGCGAGCTGGGCGGGCTGGAAATTAATCGGGCCGAGATGGAGCCAGCTGCGAGCGCCGTAGACTTTCGAGCCGATGAATTTCGTCAGGACGAGGAAAACCAGACCCGCGAGATACATCGGCAAAGCGCCCCATTTGATCCACCGGTAATCGATCAGGCTGGTGATCATGAACGCGACAAACCCGACGGCGACCCAGTTGGCCTGCTTCCGCCAGAAATCTGTCGCGGCCGAGTCCGCCCGCATGTAGGTCGCGCTGTAGATCGCGATCACCCCGAAGACCGCGAGCGCCAGCATGTTCGCGAGCAGGAGCCAGTTTAAGCCGACGAGCTTGCGGAGAAATGGAGTCATATGCGGCGGCGCAAGATCGCTGCCGAGCCGAGTATAATCAAAATCCGGGTCTCGTAAATGGGTGCCATCGGCTGGATCCGAGAAACGTCTGATTTTCGAGAGTTTCTCATATTTGAGAATGTCCTAACTATCTGATTGGAAGCAATTTATATCTATTTACAAATTTCTGACGCCTTGACTTGTCAGCCAAAAAAAGCGCCTTAGACTCTCTACTACTCGTTAGACTTAGGGATCACTCAGGGGTATGGCGAAAAAAACGAAACGAAAACTGGCACACCCGAAGTTGCCGTTACAACGGCAATTAAATCTCCAGCATGAGGGCAGGTATTTTGACCTCCGCGCGATTTTCGATCGGCTGAATGACCGGCATTTCCGGAATCGCCTGCGCGGCTACAAAGTGGTTTGGGGCCGCCGCCGGAAGCTGCGCCCGAAAGAGTATTTCATCTTCGGCACTATCCAGGAAGAGGATCGCGTGATTCGGATCAATCCCCGACTCGATCAGCCATTCGTGCCGCTTTGGTTCCTCGAGTACGTCTTGTATCACGAGATGCTGCATTCGGTGGTGCCAGACGAGTTCGGGCCAAACGGCCGTCGACGCGTGCACACGGAACTATTCTACGCGCGCGAAAAGGAATTCCCGGCCTATCGGCGCGCCCGCCGGTGGGAGGAAGACAACCTCGGGCGCTTCCTACGCTAGAACCCGCGTGGCCTAGCGCCCGTTGGGTTGCCGTTCTGATGCCGGCGGCCGCACGTCAAACGGCGATGCTGTCGTTGCCACGTTCTTTTTGATTAGGTACCAAAGGGTTGTCGCGAGTAACAGGGAGATCAACTTCGCGTGCCAATTCCGGAGGATCAGTTTCTTCATAAGGGCCTTGGAGCAGGATTTCGCTCAGCCGCTTGCGGAACGTATCCGGCGTAAAGTTCCGTTCAATCCTGCGTCGGTTGCAAATCGAAATTCCGCCGGTCTCCTCCGAGACCACCACCGTGATCGCGTCCGATTCTTCGGTCAATCCGAGGGCCGCGCGGTGGCGCAATCCGAGGCTGCGGTCGAGAGTTTCACGCTGGCTAACCGGGAAAATGCACGCCGCCGCAGCGATGCGGCCGTTTCGCACCACGACGCCGCCATCATGCAACGCAGATTTGGGGTGAAAGATCGCCAGCATTAACTCGATCGAGAGCGTTCCGTCGATGATCACTCCCGTCTCCTCGTAGACGCGGATCGAGGTGTCGCGTTCGATCGCGATCAGCGCGCCAAATTGCTTGTTCGCCAGCTGCATCACGGCTTCGACAATGTCGTGCACCGTCTCGCGCTTCTCGCTGGTGAGCGAAAAGATCGGATGCCCGCCGAGCTCCGCGAGACCACGCCGTAGTTCTGGTTGAAAAATGACGACCAGCGCGACCGCGAGGAAGACCGAAAAGCTGCGAATGATCCAGCCGATGACGACAAGATTCAGTAACTGCGAAATCAGCGTCAGGGTAAGGAAAACAATCGCCAGCCCGGTCAGGACCTTCGCGCCGCGCGTGCCGCGAAAATAGAGATAGCCGTAGTAAATGCCGACGCTGAGCAACAGGATTTCGACGACGTTGCGCCAACGCGCGAGCCATGGCTCGATGGACTGGAAAAGCATCATGCGCGCATCACCTCGGCCGCGCGCAGCGCCGCGACGTTATCTTTGACCTCGTGCACCCGCAGAACGTTCGCACCACGATCGCGCAGAAGCGAAGTAAACGCGATCGTCGCCGCCGCGCGCTCGCCCATTTCCGACGAGCCGATGATTTTGGCCAGAAGCGCTTTGCGCGAAACTCCGAGGACGATCGGACGATCGTCGATCCGGAGGCGCGGAAGATTTCTGAGCAGCGCGAGATTGTGCTCAAGCGTTTTGCCGAACCCGATGCCGGGGTCAAACGCGATCGCCATCGGGTCGATTCCGCAGCTTAGGGCGCACGAATATTGTTGTCGAAAAAAATCCCCCACTTCGCCGACGACGTCGTGGTACTTCGGTTCGCGCTGCATCGTCTGCGGAGTGCCCTGCATGTGCATGATGATGAAGCCGACTCCGCGCTCCGCGACTAACGACATCATCGCGACGTCGCCGCGCCCGCCGGTGACGTCGTTCACAATCGTCGCGCCGGCTTCGATCGCAGCGCGCGCGACGGTCGCTTTCGACGTGTCGATTGAGAGGAAGCTCGTGACTTTCTCGTGCAACGTGGCGAGCACCGGAACGACGCGCTCGATTTCTTCCTCGAGTGGCACTGGTTCTGCGCCGGGCCGCGTCGACTCGCCGCCTACATCGAGAATGTCGGCGCCGTCATTGGCCAGCGCGATGCCGTGCGCGATCGCCGCATCGCGCGAGAAATATTCGCCGCCATCCGAAAACGAATCTGGCGTCACATTCAGGACGCCCATGATCATCCCGCGCGCGGTGAGATCGAACTCGCGACCTCCGAATCTCCATCGCGCAGGGTCCATGTGAATCAAAGTATCACAGCAGTTCTGTTATTCGACGCCACGGCGGTCACGAGTTAACATCGCGCTCGCAAGCTCACTTAAGTTTTGAAACAGCAGAAGGCACAAATCCGCGAGCAGATCCTGCGTCTCCTCGCCGATCCGAAATATCGGCCACTCGATAAAGTCGAGCTCGGCAAGGCGCTCGGTCGCAGAAGCGGCGAGCGCATGAATTTAAATGAGATCCTGCGCGAGCTGGAGCGTGAGGGCGACGTCGCGCGAATTCGGAAAAATCGGTACGTGCTCCCGTCGGAAGCAGACCTCGTGACCGGCTCGCTTTCAGTTCATCAAGCCGGCTACGCTTTTCTGCCGCGTGAAAAAAAGGGCGAACAGGACCTGTTCATTTCGGCTGAGAATACCGGTACCGCCATGCATGGCGATCGCGTGGTCGCGCGGATCACGCGGGACGAGCGCTACGCGCGCGCGAAAGGCGCAAGTGCGCGCACCGAAGGACGGGTGATTCGCATTCTCGAACGCGCACACGACACGCTGGTCGGCACGTTGCAGCACTCGCGCAATTTTCACT
>JALYZW010000219.1 GCA_030945725.1 Verrucomicrobiota bacterium
GTCAGTAATGGAATCAGCCGGCGTCGCGGGAGTCCACGAGCGGATGCGCGGGAGCGATGATTTCCCAGGGCTGCTGCGGGCACGCGGCCTGATGCCGGCGGTGCCGGGGATCAGTTCCGCCGGTGGAGTCCCTGCGATTTCCGCCGGACAAACGCAGGCCACCACCATCCTGGCGTTCAAGTTTTCCGGTGGCGTTCTCGTCGCCGGTGATCGGCGCGCGACCGCCGGAAACACGGTCGTCTACGATCGCGCCGACAAGGTTTTGGAAATCGATCGCCACTCGATCATGGCGATCGCCGGCGTCCCGGCGACCGCGTGGGAAATGGCGCGCGTCCTCGAGCATTCGTTTCAATTTTTTCGTCGCACGCAGCTCCAGGAGATGAGCGTCGATGGGAAGGTGCGGGCCCTGTCAAAATTGCTGCGGGACAATTTCGGTTTCGTGATGCAGGGCGTCGGTATCGTGATTCCGCTTTTTGCGACCTACGATTTCGACACGGAGCCCGGTGCGCGACTCTATTTTTACGATGCGATGGGCGCGCAATTCGAAGTGGCGGAGTACGCGGCGACCGGCTCCGGTTCGCCGGCGGTGCGCGGTGTCCTCTACTTTGAAAATCATTGGGGCAAAAAGCCGCTGGCCAAACTGAGCGAGGACGAGGCGGTCACCATCGCGCTCCGCGCGCTCGATACCGCGGCGGAGTCCGACACCGCGACCGGCGGGGTGGATCGCCAGGCGAAAATATTCCCCGTGATCAAAATTGTGTCGGCCGAGGGGATCGCGACGCTGCCCGATCGGCAGATGGCGGCGTTGTATAAACGGAGCGTCGCTTGATCGAGGAACCGTATCGGTGGGTGGAGGCCATCGCGAACCGCCGCGAGTACATCGAGACGCAGCTCGGGGCCGGCAGCCCCATCGTCGCCTTGAGTTTTGCGGACGGAATTCTCTTCGTCACGCAGGGGCAGTCGCAGCATAAGATCTTCGAGATTTACGATCGGATCGCGCTCGGCGCGATCGGACACCCCGGCGATATCGAGCGCCTCCGAATGGCAGCGATTGAGGTCGCGAGCACGGAAGGGTTCGCACGCTCGGCCGCCGATGTTTCGTTGCGGCGTCTGGCCCACTACTCGCTCAGTCCGGTCCTCAAGACGGCCTTCGAGCAGGTCTATGGCGCGCCATATCTCGCGACATTATTGTTCGCAGAGATCGGCGCTGCGCCAGCGCAAGATTTGTTTTTGCGGATGGAATACGACGGCGCGATTTCCACGAACGGCGAAGGTTCCGGCGAACCGCGCGACGCATTCGGAGCGATCAGTGGCGCGCGGCAGTCGACCGAAGCGATGGAAAATATCCTCCGGGACGAACATGATCCGAAAGCGACTTTCGCGGCCGCCTGCAAAACTGGATTGCGAGCCGTCGCGGTCGCCACTCTTGCTGTCGGCGACAGCGCCGATGCGAAAAGTCCGACACATCCGCAGATCGAAACAGAGCGTGCCAGGCTCGGCGGCGCGGGCAATGTGCAGGCCGTAATTCTCGAGCGCGCAAGCGAACGTGCGATCCGTTATCGCGCCGTTTCGGAGGCGGAGATTCGAGCGGCGCTCGGCGACTGAATTGCTGCTAGCTTCCGTCGATGTTCCGGCGCGGTGATTCACTCAGCGGAAGGCTGCGACGAATTGCAGCGTGGGCTGGGCTTGGCTTGATGCTGGCGTCGTTTCTGTGGTTGCAATTACTGCCGGAGACGCCGCGCGCGTGGTCGCCTTCGACTTCGGCGCGCGAAACGGACGACGGTCTCGGGGTTGTCATCATCGATCCGGGCCACGGCGGTCAGGATTCGGGAACAATGCATTCCGGTCTGCTCGAGAAAGATCTCGCGCTCGATGTCGGCCGGCGCATCGAGCGGCTGCTCCAGGCAAAAGGTGTTTCGACGTTGTTGACCCGCACGGGCGACAACTACATCTCGCTCGCTGGCCGCGCCGCGACTGCGAATCGCGAACGCGATGGCGTCTTTGTCAGCATTCACTTTGACGAGGCGCAACCCGCGGCCGCGGGAGTCGAGACGTACTACGCGGCGCATCAATCGGCCCGAGTGCCGATGATCGCTTCGTGGCTGCCGTTTCTCCGGACGTCCGCGCAAGAAGAGCCGAATTTCGAAAGCCAGAGCCTGGCCGAACTTGTGCAGCAAGCGCTGGCCGCGAAGACGCAGGCGATCAATCGCGGCACCCGCGCGGAGCAATTTTTTGTGATCGCGAATGTCCGGCATCCGGCTGTGCTCGTGGAAGGCGGATTCCTGACCAACAAGGAGGACGTCGGCAAACTGATGACCGAAGATTATCGAGAGCAGCTGGCAAGTGCGATCGTCGATGGCGTGCTGCGTTACCGCGAGCTGATTCGGCAGCGTCAGCTCACCGCCGCCGCCGGCGCTCCGGGCGCCTGAATAACCTAAAAATCGCTACCGTCGAAAGATGATCCACATGAGACGAGCTGCCACCTTCGCATTCCTGCTGATCTCCATCGCAACGGTGCTGGCTGACGGGCAGACAGAGACGATCCAGCGCGCACTGAAGGATCAAGGATTTTACTATGGCGAAATCACCGGAAAGCTCGACACCGACACGACGGCTGCGATCCGCCGCTATCAGATTCGCAATGGGCTAAAGGTGAGTGGCGAACTCGACGCAGAAACCGCGAAGTCGCTCGGCGTCTCGGGCCACCCGGCGGCAACCAAACCGGCGGCACGCCCGGCTGCGACGCCAAGGCCACTAGTCGTGCCCGCACCGCGCGACCTCCAGGATTCGGCGCGGCCTCCCGATGCGGCTTCGACCGCGCCGACCGAAGTCGTGCCGCCACCGGCGCCGGTCGCGCCGTATCCCGGCTACGCGCCCGGACCTCACGGCCTGCGACCCGAAGTCAGCGGCCTGTTCGATGGCACGCCGTTCGCAGTCGCGCCGCCCGATGTGCAGCGTCGCGTCATGATCGGCGCCCAAACGACACTCGCGCGGCGCGGTTTCTACCGCGGCGGCATCGATGGCATTTACGGTCGGGGAATGCAGTTCGCGGTGCGCGCTTACCAATCTCGCGCCGGGCTGCAGCCGAGCGGCCTGCTCGACATGGACACGCTTGCTTCGCTCGGCCTCTTGCCCGGGCAGCACGCGCCGGGATTCGGTCCGCCGCGACGAAGCCTGCGCCTGCGTCCACGCTTCGTCCCGGACGGCGAAAGAATTTACGAACCGTACTAACAGCGCGGACTGCCGCTAGTCGTGCCGCACCGGCGTCTTATCGAATTCGACCGTCTGTAGTTCCGCAAAAACCGATCCGACAAAGACTTCGGCTTCCGCCCGCAGAAAGAGGCGATCCGGATCGTCGGACAGCCAGACCGTCGCCTTCTTGAATTTGCGATACGGCGAGAGCCTGCCTTCCTTGCCGATTTTGCTCAGCTGCACATCGAGCGCAATCGCGTTGAACGTGCCGGCCGGAACGGTGATGCGCTCGCGTCGCAGCACAGTCGCGGTGACGAGATAAGGATCCTTCGACGGGAAGACGGCGAGCTTCGACGTGGTGCCTTCGGCCAGGGGTTGACTGCGGACGTGCAGCAGAGCGGTTTGCAAGTCGAACAAATTAGGGATCCCCATCCGCTTCGATTTGCCGCCGCTGCGGTTAGCGGTCACGCCTTGCGGATCGAAAGCCAGGGTCGTTCGCGTCTCTTTGTTGCGGACGTGTTCGATTTGTTTCACCTCAAGCGGACGCAGCGTGCTCGCCTCCGCAGTCGCGATGTGAGTGGCTTCGAAATTCCAAAGATTCCTAACCACGTCCACCGTTTGCACTTTTCCCTCGAGCATCAACCGATCGGCCGTTGTCGCGAGATGCACGTCAGCGGTCGCGGCAGTGAACCCGCTCCAGCCGAACCGGTAAGTCGCGTGCATCGGCCGCGGCAACGGGAACGACCCCGGACTCGGTGGGGAGACGGAGGCGCGCCAATCCTGCGCCGAGGCGGTCGTCAGAAAAGCTGCCATCGCAGTTGCGAAGACGAGCAGGGAAAGGGGCGCGCGCACCGCCGAGCATCCTCCGCGTGGGTGCGGAGCGCAACCATCGGACGACTTGCGGACCGCATGATTCGGACACAAAAAAGCGCACACGGTTCCCCGGGTGCGCTTTTCGTAAAGCTTGGCGCGAACTACGGGCGCGTGGCCTTCGGGCTGGCGGAAGGCGATGCGGCGCTCGAAGATTTCGAAGAAGAAGAAGGTGATGCGCCGCTCGAAGATTTCGAGGACGACGAAGGCGAGGTCGTGTCAGCAGACGCCGGCTTTTCTGTCGTCGTGCTCGGAGCGCGGCCTGGCTTATTCATGGCCGCGATCACGTCGCTGGTGAATTCCACATTATCCCGCGAGTACATCAGCACCGGGATGCCGTTCAGGCTCGGGCCGGACTTATCGAACACGAGGTCGAGATTGTTCGCTTTCACCCGCTCCATCACGATGTCGGTGATTTCTTTCACGATGCTTTCACGCATGCGCAGCGCCTGTTCCTGCAACTGGCGCTCGCGGGTCTGGCGGAATTCGTTGATCTCGCGCTCCATGTTTTTGATGTTCGCGATTTTGTCGTCCCGCTCCTTCGCCTTTTGCGTTTTCGCATCGGCGCTTAAGGCGGGCGCATCGAGCTGCTGGTTCAGCTTGTTAATATCGTCGAGCGCCTTTTTGTAGTTCTCCGCGCGCTCGTCGTATTCTTTCTTCGCCGCGTTTTTCGCTTCGTTGATTTTCGTCTCGGCGTCTTTCGTCTTCCCGTATTCCTTGAACGCGCGGTTCATATCGACGGTGCCGACTTTAAGTGTGCCTTGAGCGAAAGCCGCGAGCGGCAAAACGAGAGAAATCGCAAGGGCGACAGTGAGTGATTTTTTCATAAACAGGAGGTCTTAGACTATGGC
>JALYZW010000234.1 GCA_030945725.1 Verrucomicrobiota bacterium
AACTGCGCGTTCCTTCGAATCAATGGTACCAGTGGCGTTAAATCGCGCTTCCCAATAGTCGGAACAATTCAGGTTAAGGGGCGATTGGTTTTCCAATCGCCCCTTACCGCATACAGACGACCGCTTCGTTGTAGGGGCGGGTCTCACGCCATTCGCGGACAAGACCGGGTCAGGTAGCCACAAGTCATCCCCGTAGTTGTCGTGGAACTCGATCCGGTTCCCGCCCTTGTCTCGCAATACCTGTTGCGTCATTTCCCAGCGCCGCTTCGTCAGCGCCAGGCGCTGCTCTGGCGTTTCCCAGCGCTGTCGGGCGGTTTTGCCTGGCTGTTTGGCGGGCAAACAACGCTGTCTTGTCCCATTGTTTACCTGTTTGGTTCCGAAACAGCGCTGCCGTCGCGTCAGCAACGACGCAAAATCATCATTCATCCATGCTTCAACGCGAAGCAGAGCTCCTCAATGATCAAGCTTGCGGGCTTCGTCGCACGGAAGCGCGACACCGGAACTAAACATTGCTGTGGCGTGGCGTTGCACTCCTGCTTTGAACCCAAACAGTGCGTCAGCGCGGCCGGGATCACCGCCATGAAGTCCCTGTTCGCGCGGCGTCAACCGCAGTCGAACGCTAGCCAGCGTTGTCATGGGCGATAGGACCAAAGCATCCAATCTTGCACGTCATCCGAGGCTTTCTTTCTGCTATCTCCGCCGACGCCGCGGGACACTTAAACTAAGGCTAATTGCCTATTCCTAGGAGTAGAGATACTCATCGTGATATTCGCGCGCGGGCGCGAATTGCACGGTCTGGTCGCCGCCGGTTTCCGGATACTCGAAGATGTTTCCTTCGTAGTTCCGGATCACGATTTTTTCGTTGTCGTGGTACAAGACGTACCCGGGATTTATTGGCACCTTCCCGCCGCCGCCGGGCGCGTCGATCACGAATTGCGGCACGCCGTAACCGGTCGTGTGGCCGCGCAGACCTTCAATGATTTCGAGGCCTTTCGCGACGGAGGCGCGCAGATGCGAGGAGCCGGTAATGAGGTCGCACTGGTAGAGATAATAGGGTCGGACGCGGCACATAAGCAATTTGTGCACGAGCGTTTTCATCGTCTCGATGTCGTCGTTCACACCCCGCAGGAGCACGCTTTGATTGCCGAGCGGGATGCCGGCGTTCGCGAGCCGTTCGAGGGCTTGTTTTACTTCCGTGGTCAATTCGCGCGGGTGATTGGCGTGGACGCTCATCCAGAGCGGATGATATTTCGCCAGCATCGCGCAGAGTTCGGGCGTGATGCGTTGCGGCAGGAAGATGGGGACGCGCGTGCCGATGCGGAGAAACTCAATGTGCGGAATTGCGCGCAGGCGTTTCAGGATGCCTTCGAGTTTGTTGTCGCTGAAGAGCAAAGCGTCGCCGCCACTGAGCAGCACGTCGCGCACTTCGGTGTGTTCTTCGAGATAACGAAACGCCGCCTCGAACTCGGTGTGCAGTTCCTGTTCGCCCACGCCGCTCACCACGCGACTGCGCGTGCAATAACGGCAGTAACTCGCGCAACGATCCGTGACCAGGAACAGCACGCGGTCCGGATAACGGTGCACGAGACCTGGTACTGGCATGTGCGAATCTTCGCCGCACGGATCCGCCATGTCGTACGGAGAATCCCAAGTCTCCTCGATCCGCGGGATGACCTGGCGGCGAATCGGATCGTCCGGATCAGTTCTCGGAATCAGGTTGAAGAAATGCGGCGTGACCGCGAGCGCGAGTTTATCGCCGGAGAGGAGAACGCCGCTGCGCTCTTCGCTGGAGAGCTCGAGGTGCTGCTCGAGTTGCGCCAGCGTCGTGACGCGATTTTTCATCTGCCACTTCCAGTCGTTCCACAATTCGGCAGGCACATCGGGCCAGAAGCCCTGCGCGTGCGAGACGAAGCTTTTCCCATCCAACTTGCCGGCGGCAGGAGTCAGTATTTTCAATTGCAGAATAAAACGTTAATGGCGTTAACTATCGTGTCAATGCGCCCCTGCGGTCGCTCACGCGAGCAACGTTTTTTCTTCGCGCCAGGCGGCGATCGGGATACCGAGCCGGCGGCCATTTTCGAGCACATTCCCGTTCATCAAATCGCGATAGTAATCGGTCCAGCCACGAATCGGCGAGCGGAGGTAACCGTGCCGCTCCGCACCATCAGCATCGCCTTCCGGCATCGCGTGACCCTGGCCGGCGAAATGATGGCAAACTCCGTGGAGCCATTCGTGCAGCCAGACTTCGCCCGGCGTCTCACCGCGCCACGCCGCACTCGGCGCGTTCGCGATCGCCGCGTAGGTGGCGCCATTTGACCAGGCGCTCGCGCCAACCGCGAGACCCCACGCGTCGCAAGGGACGGCGCTGCCGGTGCCGAAATCTCGCTGCGGCCAGGAGACGAACACCGAGTCGAAGCGACCGGGTGGCGCTAACCGATCGAGCGCACGTCGCGTGTCATTCGGTGATGGCCACCATCGCGCCGGCGATTCGCCGGTTAATGAGTGGAGCGGGTGATCGACGTGCACGATTTCGGCCGCAATCCGGACCGCTCCATCCGTCATGCTCGCGACCAGACCAGGAAACGCGCGGAAGGAGTCGAGCGCGTCCGCGACTTCCGCCTCCGATGCGAAGTGATGGAAGCGGTGCGAACGTCCGCGGCGACCAGCCGGCAGCTTCACATCGAGCTCGCGATAGACGAGCAGGATCGTGCGCCACATGTTCACGCGACAATTCTCGACCCCAGCGCCTTTTGCGCCAGCACGGGATGAAGCATCCGGTGGACGATCCCGGTTGAACAGAGCACTTTCCCAGCGTGTCCAAGCTGGAAACCATGCGTGCTCTTTTCCTTTTTTCGTTCTGCGCACTGATCGGCACTGCCTTCGCCGCGCCGCCCGAAGCTCCGCCGACTCCAACCGTCGCACCGCAGGCCGCGGAGGCGGGCAAGGACGTGGTGCACGCGTTGAATAACGCTTTCACGAAAGTTTTTGAAACGGTCGCACCGAGCGTCGTCATCATTGAAGTCACGAAAAAAAATGACACCGCGGAGAGCCCTTCGCTGGATGATCTCCTTTTTCAAAACCAGCAGCCGCAGGACGAAAACGCGCCGCGCCGCGCGCCGCGGAATTCGCAGCCGATCCAGAGCGAAGGCTCCGGCTTCATCGTTCGCACGGACGGCTACATCTTCACGAACAATCACGTGCTCGAAGGGTCCGACAAGATCGATGTGAAATTGAAGGACGGCCGCGAGTTCCAGGCCAAAGTCGTGGGTACCGACGAGAAGACGGACATCGCGGTGATCAAAATCGACGCGACGAATCTGCCGGTCGTGCAGCTCGCGAACAGCGACGCGGTGCGGGTGGGCCAGTTCGCCTTCGCGATCGGTGCGCCCTTCAAGCTCGACTACACTTTTACCTACGGCGTGATCAGCGGGAAAGGCCGGACCAAATTGCTCGATACCGGCGGCTACTCGATCTCCGATTACCTCCAGACCGACGCTTCCATCAATCCCGGCAACAGCGGCGGACCACTGTGCGATATCGACGGGAAAGTGGTCGGCATGAATACGCTGATCAATGGATTAAATCGCGGCCTCGGCTTCGCCATTCCGAGTAATCTGGCAAACGAAATCGGCCAGCAACTCATCGCCGGTCACAAGATCGTGCGACCGTGGCTCGGCATTCGCATCGAGTCGTTAGGCGACGATCCGAGCATCCGCGACCTCTTCAAAGGCCTGGATAAAGGGGTTGTGGTCCGCACGATCGAGGCCGACGCCCCGGCTTACAAAAGCGACCTTCGCCCGTTCGACGTGATCACCCTGGTGGATGGCGTGCCGGTCAGCACGGATACGCAGCTTCAGCATGAGATTTTGAAGAAAAAAGTCGGGCAGAACGTGGACCTGACGGTCTGGCGCAAAGGTCAGACGCTGAAGATCGCTGTCGCCACCGGCGAGCTGCCGAACGACATCGCGCGCACTTCAAACGACAATAATCCCGCCACTCCCCCGCGGCCGGAAGATTCCAATAAATTTGGCCTGCAGGTGCAGGAACTGACGAAAGAGGTCGCCGCGCGACTCCATCTCAGCTCGCAAGGCGGGGTTATCGTAACGGACGTCGCCGACAACAGCCTCGCATCGGCTCAAGGGATTGAGCGCGAAGATGTCATCACCGAAGTCGACAATAAGCCGATTGCCAACGTGGCCGCGTTCCGCGAAGCGCTCAACAAAGCGGATCCACGGAAAGGCGTGCTGCTATATCTCGATCGGAAAGGCAGCAAGACCTTCGCCGTTCTCAAAGCGGACAAATAAACCGCCGTCATCCCGAGCGAAGTCGAGGGA
>JALYZW010000257.1 GCA_030945725.1 Verrucomicrobiota bacterium
TCATTCGGGCGTTCGTGGTGAGAGCTCCGGCTAGCTTGACCATCGGATGGCTCTCGCGCCGATACTCCTGCGTCATCCAGTCAGGAAGGTTGTCTTTCGTTGCTTCGTAAAGCGCGGCTACCTTTGGCGTCAGCATCTCCTGTTCCCTGGTATAGCTAAGGTAAAGGGTGAGAAGCAGCTTTTGCAGTCCCTCGCGCTGCCACGATAGCAGCCGGGCAGATTGGTTTACCACCTCCGACGACTCGAGTTCGGAGCGTTTACCACTGAAATAGAGATAGGCGTTCCGAAGGTAATCGGCGATGCAGCTCTGCACCGAATGGCTCGTCGCCGCAGCCAGCCCGAGTAGCCAGATGGCGCCTGTTCCGCCGGCCGCGGTCGCACGCAAACATAAGTGCACATACACGCTGAGAAAGACGACGTTGTCGATCAACCCATCCAGCGCTCGTCCGACGCGGCTGCCTTTGCCGATGAGCCGAGCCAGTTGTCCATCGGCATTGTCAAAAGTGTTCGAGACCACGTGAAGTAACATGCCAACCCCGTTCACCGCGAAGTTCGGGTAGTAGTAGAAATGACCCGCCACTACGCCGACAACGCCTCCGATAACGGTGAGGACCGCAGGGCTAAGTCTAAGGCTCTGTGCAAGGCGAGCTACCCAATAGCCAATCGGGCGGTAGAAGTAGAGGTCGAGCACGCCCTCGATTTCGCGCCCCTTGTAGGTCTTTTGTAGCTCAGCCTGACGGCGGCCGTGCGCTGGCGCGGCCATTCGAGCAACGACCTAGGCGGGCTGCAGTTCTGCGGGCGAGAACGTGTCGGCGAGAATATTCAACGCTTCATCCAGGTCGGCGCGCGTATGATTGGCCGTCACGCAGGCTCGGAAGCAAATGCGATCCTCGGGTACCGCTGGATAGTCGACCGGTGCTACAAACAAACCGCGGCGGCGCAGTTCGTGGCCAAGTTGGTACATCCGCGCTCGGTCGCCGATCACGATGGGCATGATGTAGGTGGTGGAATCGCCGGTATCCACGCCGAGGGAATTTAGCTGCGCGCGAAAGTAGGATGCGTTCGCCCAAAGCTGCTCGCGCAGTTGCGGCTCGCGCGTGGCGACTTCCAGCGCTTTCAGCACCGCGCCGACCACGACCGCAGGCAGCGCACAGGAATAAACGTAGGGGTGCGCGTAGTAGCGAAGGTAATCGAGCGTCTCCTTCGGTCCCGCCACGAACCCGCCGAGCGCCGCAAAAGCTTTCGAGAAGGTGCCGTAAACCAAGGGGATGCGATGTTCGACGCCGAAGATTTCCGCAGCGCCGCGGCCATGCTCACCGCAGGCGAGCATCGAGTGAGCTTCGTCGATGAACACGCTGGCGTGATGCGCTTCGGCGGCATCCAGCAACTCCCCAAGTTTTCCGAAGTCGCCATCCATCGAGTAGATGCCTTCGATAATGACGAGCTGACGTTTGCCTTTGCGACGGCTGAGCGCTTCGTCCAGGGATGCCGGGTTATTGTGCTCGAAACGATCGAGCCGAGACCGCGAAAGGACCGCGCCATCTCGGAGACTAAGGTGAGAGCGGTTGTCCAGGATGGCGACATCGCTTTTCCGCAGCAGTCCGGAAACGGTGCCGAGAGCGCCACCAAAACCGCTATTAAAGAGCATTGCGTCTTCGCGACCGAGGAACTCTGCCATGCGCCGCTCGAGCGCGCGATGAAGCTCAGTCATGCCCGAGAGGACGGGGGAACCGCATGCGCCGACGCCGTATTTCGAGAGGGCGGCGGAAGCGGCGGCGATGACTTCCGGATGTTTCGCGAGGCCCAAGTAGTTATAGGAGCAAAGGTTAACCACCGAGCGGGTCTGACCGTCGTAGCGAATGGTCGCGCGCGCGTCGGCGCTGCTCATTAGCTCCGGCTCGTAAAGCGTCGCTTCCCACGCGCCAGCGTGACGCCACTCGGTGAATCCCGCGGGCGGCGTCAATGCATCATGGCTATCGCCGACGACGAAGTCCGCCAGGCTCAGACTGGCGTCGAAATGCTCGCTGCGGCGCAAAGGCGGAACGCCGGCTCCGTTGGAGCCTTCGTAGGCAGGCTCCTGGCCATTCAACTTCGCGGCTGGCTGATGCACGGTATGCAGGTCGTTCGTCATTCCATGGAGCAAAACAGCCAAAAGCCCGGACGTGCGCTGCCGCCGGGGTTCATCGCGTCTGCGCGATAACGAATCACAGCTTTATCTACCTCGCAATCCGAAGCGTGGTGGGCGATGCATTTAGCGTACGATTGTATCGGTGCGCCCCGCCGTCGCAACATGATTCGCGCGTTTGGCTAACACACCCGTGCGGTCGGCCGAAGTCAGCGCTATTGATGATGCCCGCGGAGCGGGTTCCGCGGCAGGTAGGTCGTAAATCGGGCGAGGCTTGCCGCTTTCGAACCACGAAAATGTCTCAAGATGATGAGCAATCCCGCGCCGAGACCAATCCAACTCCACGCGCCCGGTTCCGGCACCGGCGCGACCTCGGCTGCGAAGGCGTCGGGTGCCGCATACCCGGCAGCGTTTGCCTCTGCGCTGGCAGCGGCGCCCCCCGCGGCCATGGCTGTGCCAAAGATCGCTCCCCGCTCGGATTCCGTTGTGGAAGGCAGCGAGTATTTCTCTCCAGGGGTGACATTTGTGTCGTCGTTCATGCGGCGCGGCGTGTCGTCCCTTTCGCCATCAGTGGCCCTCTCCATCGGATCGCTTTCGGAGTGGCGCTGCCGACGTGCACCTCGCGCAGGAAAGTGACTGCCGGCGGAACTGATCGCCTTCGGAGCAGGGTCAAGGGGCACCCTCTTTGCGTCGTAGACCGGCCCTTGATCGACCTTCTGCACTTGCGGCGACGGCTCCAAACCGCTGAGGCAATAATAGGAGAGCGCGATCGTCCCCGCCAGACTGAACGCAGCAAACCAGATCATCGTCCATTCCGACCGCTCATGAGAATGGACGACACGCCCGAAACTATTCCGTCGGATCGGCCGTTCCTGCTTGGGCTCCACCTCAGCTGAAGCGTTCGAAGCAGCTGTGGAATCGGATTGCGGCATAGCGTGATAAAATTTGAGCAGAAACCGTTCCGCGACGGCTCTGCCAAGCGCAAAAAAGCCCGCGCCAAAAATGCGCTAATGGCTGCGAAAGAGGAGCTGCTGCGCCAGTTTCGCGATCATGGCGCCGACGATGACGAGAAAGAAGACGCGGACGAAGCGGCTGCCCTTCAGGATGGCCATTCGCGTGCCGAGGAGCGAGCCGACGATGTTGCAGCCGGCCATCGGCAACGCGGCCTGGTAAAGGATGTGGTTCGTCGCGCTGAAGTAGAGCACGGAGGCGAGATTTGTTGCGAGGTTAAGGACTTTGGCGGAGGCCGAAGCGGCCAGGAAATCGAATCCAAACACACCGACAAAAATGAAAATCAAGAAACTACCGGTGCCTGGGCCGAAAAAGCCGTCGTAGAAACCGAGCGCGACGCCGGTCACTACGCCGAGGCCGACGGCCTTCCGTCGAGCGTGTTTCGGTTGATGAATCAGACCGAGATCCTTCACAAGAAATACGTAAATCGCGACAGCCACCAGCAGCACCAGCACGAGCGGACGCAGCAGCTCGGGATTCAGCAGCGTGACCGCGCGCGAGCCAAGAAATGAAAAAACGAACGCGCTCGCCGCGGCGGGCGCCGTCACCCGCCAATCGATCGAGACGTGGCGTGAGTAGCGGTAGGTCGCAAAGCTGGTGCCAGCGAGGGACGCGAGTTTGTTCGTGCCGAAAATCGTCGGTACCGGCAGACCGGGCAGCAGAATCAGCAGCGCCGGTAATTGAATCAGGCCGCCCCCACCGACCACCGAATCGACGAAGCCAGCCAGCAGCGAGAACAGGCAGAGCAGAGCGATCGTTGTCATCCCACGCGTCCGCCGTCCGACCGAAACATCACCGGCTCAACGCGGTAAGGATTGCTCCATGTTGGCGAGCGCGTAAGCGGTCACGGCCACGACCGCGCTGTTCTCGGCCAGCTCGCGCGGAACGATCTTATCGAGCGTGTCCGCCGCGGTGTGGTGGTAATGAAAATAGGTCCGACTGTCCTGGATCGGAGCGAAGGTCGGCACGCCTTTTTCATCCAACGGCCCGATGTCGGCCCCCGCGTGTTCACTGAGGCTAAGGACACCGGCACCGGACTCCTGCAACACCTTCGCCATCGGAGCGAGCATCAATTTTACTTCCGGTTTCGTTTTCATGGACAGGCCCACCGGATGCCCCGCGCCGTTATCCGTTTCGATCGCGGCGTATTGGTTCGCCATCGTCTGCTCGTTGTCCGCCGCGTATGTCTTGCCGCCGCGCAAACCATTTTCCTCGTTCATCCACGCGATCACACGCACGGTCCGCTTCGGCCGCAGATGCAACTGCTGCAGCACGTGCGCCGCTTCCATCGAAACCGCCACGCCCGCCGCGTCATCGATCGCACCCGTGCCGAGGTCCCACGAATCGAGATGGCCCGACGCGATCACCACCTGCTCGGGATGTTCCGTTCCCTTTAGATCGCCGATCACGTTGTAGCTCGTCGTGTCGGGTAACTGTTGCGGCGTTAAGAGCAGATGCATGCGCACCGGTCCTTCACGAACCAACGCGCCAATTAAGTCCGCATCCTCCGCGGTCACGGCAGCCGCCGGAATTTTCGGTGCGTCCGCGGCGTAATTCGTCTGCCCGGTATGCGGCAAACGAAAGTCAGCGCTGCCGACCGAGCGCACGAGCGCGGCCACTGCCCCGAAACGCGCCGCCGCGCTCGGCGCCCCGCCGCGATAGGCGACCGCTCCGCCGTAAGCTTCTCCGGCATGTCCGTCCGCCGCCATCTGCTTGTCGAAGTGATAATCAAAAACAACGATGTTGCCGACGACCTTCTCGCGGCCTAACGACTGCAACTCATCGAAGTTCCGCACGAAGACGACCGGAGCGGTGATGCCGCTGGGGGGCGTCGCCACGCTCCCTCCGAGCGCGGTCAGCACCACTTTCTGTGTCGTCTTTTCGGCCTGCCCAGCGTACTCGATCAACTCCGCACTTTCATCGCCGCGCACCCAATGCGGCACCGTCACTTTCTCGAGTTGAACTTCGAGACCGAGCGCTTTCAGCTCGCCGGCCACGTACTCCACCGCCTTCTGGGCCTGGGCCGAACCAGTCAACCGCGGTCCGATGTTATTCGAAAGGTGCGCGACCTGCTTGTAGGCGTAGTCGCTGTTCAATGCGGCATCGCGGATGCGCGCCATCTCGGTAATCGTTTGGGGCGAGAAAACGATCGGCGTCGCCGTCGGCGTCGGGCTCGGAGTTGACGATGGGGGAGCGGTTTGTCCGGCGGCAAGCTCGGCGCAAAGACAAACGACGGCCGCGGCGAAAAGCGAGTGGAAGACGCGATGTGTCATGGCCCAACTGGTATCACTCTCTGCGTCGGTTCGCGAAGAGCTGTTGCGCCGTGTCGGTGTAAACGGCGCAAAGTCCGGCTCGGCCGCCACTCTTGCCTCCGCAGCAGGCAGCGTAGTGGATGACCCCGGCTAGCGAACACGACTTCGGGCGGCGACCGGCCATCGCTCAAGAACCGCGCCCCGCGAAACAATCGCGAGTTGATCGGTCAAGTTTGCGACGGGACAGGAATGATTCGGAACGATGCGCACTTTCGTACCGATGGCTAGGTCCGCGTCCCCGCGCTCGACGAAGCCATGCTCTTCAGAAAGCCGCGCGATATGCAGAGCGGCGTTTGGGTCTTCTCCGCCATCGAGTGTAAACGCGAGCCCGTAACCCAAACCGCTCCCGGTACCATGCGCTCCCACGTCGGAACTCAACACTTTCGAGCCCGCATCGATGATGAAATATTTGTCGTTCCTGCTCACGATTGTGGCGAGGACGGTCAATGCGATTTCGTCGAGCGTCGCAATTCCGAGTCGAATCGCGGTCGCATCAAAAAACACATAATTCCCGGGCCTGATTTCCGTGACGCCCTCATAACTTTCGCTGGCGAGCACGGTCGGAGTGGATCCGACTGACACTTCCGCGACCTCGAACGCAGCGGCTTCCAAGATCGCACGCACTCGTTGCAGGATCGCGCATTCCTCCGCGGCGATTGCCGCGATTTCCGTGCGGCCTTTCGCACCGTAAGCGTGTCCGGCGTGCGACAGCAGGCCCGCAAACCGCAGCGATGAAGCAGCCGCGATCGATTGCGCTGCGGCGAGCAGGCGCGGATCATCTTCAGCGAAACCACATCGATGTAATCCCACATCGATCTTTAGAAACACATCAAGCCGGTTCCCGAATTCCGCCGCGATCGCGGCCAAAATCTCGATCCCTTCCGCGCTGTCCGCGATTGTGCGAATCTCAACTTCCCGCTCGCGCGCCGCGCTGAGCAGGCGGCGCAGTTTCCGTCCATCCGCAATCGGATAGGCGAGGGTGAGCGACGTCGCTCCGCAATCGATCAACGCGACCGCTTCGTCCACCTTCGACGCCGTGAAACCGACCGCGCCGCGTTCCAATTGCAGCGCAGCGATCTGGAAACATTTGTGCGTCTTCAGATGCGGCCGCAGCCGCAGGCCACGGCGATCGGCAATCGTCTGCACACGCGCGATATTCGCGAGCAATCGATCGCGATCGACCAGAACCGTGGGCGTCTCGAGGTCGGCCAGAAGCGCGCTATTCACACGCGCAGCCTACGCGATCGCACAAAGACGTCGCTAGCGCGACCTGCGCTCGTTCACCGCTACGATCTGCAGATCTTCTCCCCGCACTTCCAAAAGGAGCGACTTTTCGACCTGGCCCGATGAATGTTTCGAACCGTTGCGCAGATCGAAGCGAAGCGGAAAACTGACGCGCAATCGACTGTCGGGTTGCGGTTCAACGTTGAGGTCGCCCGCCAGCCAGAAGCGGCGCCGCGGCCATTTCGCATCGTAGCGATGCAGATCGCCGCGGATCTTTTCGCGATCAACCACCCCATCATCGAAGTAGCGCACGCGGTCTGCGAAAAATTCCAACTCCGAACCCACCCGCGGATCGAGTCCCGCGAGAACGAAAGCGCCGATGTAATCACGGAGCCGTTCCGGGCTAAGCACGAACGTCGAATTATCTCCGGGTTCTGCCGGGACGAGTGCCGCGGTCGGCGAATCGGATGTCGGAGCGCTACTGGCAGATTCGGTCCGGACCGACGGCGAGGTCGGGGCGGGTGATCGCGCACCGGCCTGGTGCGCCCGGTCGAAGAATTGCTGGTTAGGTTTGCGAAGCTGGCGCCACGTCTCCGCGCCCGCCGCCGGCGGCGCCTCGACCGCGCTGGTCACTTCAGGTTTAACGCCCAGCGCTTTACTGGTCTCGGGATTGAGGTTGCCCGTAATCTGAAGGCCGTGACGGATTTGGTAGCGCGTGACGGCGGCCGACAGATCACTACTCAGCGCTCCGTCCACCGGTCCAAAATAGAATCCGCCGTCTTTCAGCTTGGTCTGGACATCGCGCACATTATCGGCCGCCCAGGCGGAGGTTACGAG
>JALYZW010000269.1 GCA_030945725.1 Verrucomicrobiota bacterium
GTCTACCCCGGCGCGAATTCCGCGCGGCAGCTTGGGCAGCGCACGGCGGCGAGCGAAGCGTTGGCCGCCCGATTAGCGCACGGATCGAGATTGACCTACCTCGCGCTCGGCCCACTGACCAATCTTGCGACGCTAATCCAGTTGCATCCGGAGGCGGCACGCCAAATCGATCGGGTGGTCCTGCTCGCAGGACGTGCACCGGCCGCGAATCCCGGCTTCGGGCCGCGGGGAAAATTTCATATCCACGATGCGAACGTCTTCAAAGATCCTGCGGCCGTCGAGGTTCTCCTCGCATCGCGCATTCCCGTGTCGTTAATGCCGATCGACACCGCAGGCCAATTGCGGTTGAGGCCCGGAGAACTTCGCGCGTTGCGCCAAACGGGCGCCGCCGGCCAATTCCTGTCCGCGAACAGCCTGATTTGGATGTGGTTCTGGACGCGCTTCGTCGGCACGGAAGGCGCTCCCGTTTTCGATGCAGCCGCCGTGCTCGCCGCGGCGCAGCCAAAGTTGTTTCGAAGTGAGATTCGCTCCGCTGCGATCAGCGGCGACGGCAATCTCGTGGCGAGGCAGGGGGCGACGGGAACTCAGCGGGAGGTTCGCTGGTACGCCAGTGTGCCGCCTGCTGCGAAAACACTGTTTCTCGCTCGGCTCCGGGGGCGAACGCAGATGCGCGATTGATCCGCAGCCTACACTCCGACAAGCGAAATTCCCGCGCTCTCCGCAGCGTCCACGACTGCCGCGCGATCGAGGAGTAAAGTGCGGCCCGCTTCCGTCGCGAGCACGCGGACCTGTGCTTCGGCCGCCACTCGAATTGTTTCGGCGCCGACGACCGGCACATCGAAACGCATGTCTTGATTCGGTTTCGAAACCTTTACCACCACCGCCTCTTTTCCGGCGAGCGCGGCGCCGCGCCGGATCGTCGCGTTACTTCCATCGAACGCTTCCACGGCAAGGGTCGTCCCGTTCTTCACGACGATCGTTTGGCCGATATCGAGCCGGCTCAATTCTTTGGCGAGCGCGAAACCGAACCGCACGTCTTCCTCCTGGCGTCGGCTCAGCCTTCTTCCCGCGATCAATCCTTTCGGCGCAAGATCATTTTCCAAAAATGTCGTCGCCGGTAACAGCGTGATCCCAGCGGCCGCGAGCTCATTCGCAATCGCGCCAAAAATCGACTCGGCATTGCGTCGCGGCAATTTCGCGAGGAGGAGCAACGCCTTCCAGTCCGGCCGCAGATCGAACAGATTCTTCGGCGCGATCTGGCCCGCCATGATGGCCTCCCGTACTCCCGCGTCGCGCAGCGAGCCGACCATGTGACTGAGCTGGCCAACCCGCATCCACTCGATCCCGTCGACGCGATCCGCCAAATGCGGATCGGTTTCGCCATTGAATGCGACTGCGACAATTCTTTGGGCCCCGGCCGCCCGCGCGGCCTGCGCGAGCCGCAGCGGATAGACGCCGCTTCCCGCGATGATCCCTAGAACTTCTGGCGCTTGCATCAGAGGCTAGCGCGACCCAGGTCGCGCGGATAAAACTACGGGTGCCGTCGGCGTTTGACGTGCAACTGCGCGAGCGCCTTTTGTAACGAAGCGGAGATCATCGCGACTTCCTCCGCGCCGTGATCTTCTTTCATCGCCGCCTGAGCCCGCGCGACCGCTTCCTCGGCCGCAGGCACATCGATAAGCGACGCCTCCAGCGCCATATCGGTCAACACGGAGACGGAGTCGCCTTTGATTTCGACGAACCCTTCGCCGACCGCGAGGTAGCTTTCCCGCCCGCCCTTCAGGACGCGGAGTTCCCCCGGCTTTAACGTCGTCAGCAGCGGAACGTGGTTCGGGTAAACACCGAGTTCACCCTCCGCCCCCGGTAAGGTTACCATCTCGACATCCTCCGAGTACGCGGTCGTTTCCGGCGTGACGATTTCCAGCCGCAGGGTGGCCATTCGTTAGGCCTCGTTGATCATGTCGATGCCACCCTTCATGTAGAAGTTCGACTCGGGAACTTCATCATGCTTGCCCTCGAGAATTTCTTTAAACCCGCGAATCGTTTCCGGGATCGTGACATACTGGCCTTTGGTGCCGGTAAATACTTCCGCCACCGCGAAGGGTTGGGAGAGGAAACGCTGGATTTTGCGCGCCCGTAGGACCGACAATTTGTCTTCTGGGCTCAACTCGTCCATGCCGAGAATCGCGATAATGTCCTGCAAATCGCGATAACGCTGTAGCACTTTCTGCACTCCGCGCGCAACGGCGTAGTGTTCTTCACCGACGACGTTCGGTGCGAGCGATTTCGAGGTTGAAGCGAGAGGATCGACCGCCGGATAAATGCCCAGCTCCGCGATTGAACGCTCAAGCACGATCGTCGAGTCCAAGTGCGCAAAGGTGTTAGCG
>JALYZW010000285.1 GCA_030945725.1 Verrucomicrobiota bacterium
ATTTAATCGTCGCCGCGATCGGCGAGCAGCGCACCCGCGGGGTGGCTGGCGATCCCATCTATCAGGGGCGGTCCGTGGCCGGCGGCGGCTCAGGTTTGCGTCTGCCGCCGCTGATGTCGATCGGTCCGGGCGCGTCTCGACCGAACTCGTCGCCACCGCCAAGGCGCCCTCGCAAGCCGCAATCTCAGGACACGGCGCGGTAGCCAATCAAGTAGGCGCGATTCGCATAGCTTCGCGATAATTTATGTCCGCGCGGGCGAGCGGTCGTTTTATTCGGGTTTCGCTGAATCGATTCGCGGGCGGGTCCGTCCAAAACTCGCGACCTCACACGCCCGCCGTCGCGTGGGCGGGCGAATCCAGTAGGGGGAAGTAGCGTTCAATGGAAAACAGCATCTTTTTGCAAAAATATCGAGCCACCGTCGATGCGCAGGGCGCGCCGGTCGCACGGCGTCAATCCGGATCGGGCATCATGCTTCGGGCCGTCGAAATGGAGTCGGGGCGCGAAGTCGCCGTCGAGATCGTCCCGGCCAGCGCGCTAAGCCCGGAGGTGCGCGCGCAGTTAGAAGCGGAGGCGCAGGCGGCGAAGCAGTTGAACCATGTCAACATACCGGCACTCTACGATTTTGGCGTTGAAGGCGAGAATCTCATCTACGTGAGTGAATATCTCGACGGCACGACGCTGGAAGAGTGGGTGACCGACCATGGCGCGATCGATGCCGCGGCCGGCCTTCGGGTCGCGCTGCAGGTTCTCGGCGCGCTCGGCGCCGCGGCGTATCACCGCATCCTCCATCACGCGATCAACCCTACGAACATCCTGATCGTCCCCGGCCAAACGGCTGACGGCGGCTGGCCCGTGGTGAAGCTTCTGCATCTCATCGGAGTCGCGCCTTCCTCCGCGACCGCCGACTCAGCGAGTTTCGCCAGTCCGGAACAGCTGCAAACCGGCGCGGTTGATTTCCGGTCGGAAATCTATTCGCTCGGCTGCACCTTGTTCTACGTTCTGACCGCTGCGATCCCGTTTAGCGCAACCGGCGATACCCCGGAAGCGCGCCAACGCGGCACTCAGCGGACGATCGAGCGCATCCGTGGCCTGCCTAAATCCGCCCGGCGTCTGCTTGCGCAAATGCTTTCTTCAAATCCGGACGCACGCCCGCTCGACCCGCTCGCTACTTACGAGATCCTCCAGGCCAGCTTGCTCGAAGTGGAGCGGAGCGGGGCACGCTCACGGAAATTGGGAATTCCCGCTGTCATCCCTCCGCCGAGTGTCGTGGCGCCGGCGCCTGCGAGCGCGCGCCGTTTTCCAGCGAAAGCGCTCGCCATCGCCGCGCTGCTTCTCCTCCTCGCCACGGTTGGCGCGCTGGTTGTGCCACGTGCACTCCGCAGCGTCGGAATTGGCGCGAAACCGACGATCGAAGAGATCGGGACGCCCGTTGGAGTCCCGGACGCGAATGCGGCGCCGATCGCGTCGAACACACCGGTCGCAGCCGCGAGCGCGCCTGCGCCGGTGATCACGGCGTCAGTGACAAATGCTTCCCCCGCGGTCGCGGCCAGCACCAATGCGGCGTCCAATTCTACTGACGAACCGCGGACACTCACCTCGACGACAGAGGACGCCGAAAAGCCGGCGCCCGTCGTGGAAGCGACTCCGATTTCGACACGACCTGTGACGACGACCGCGTCGTCCGCAGAATCGCGGCATTCCCAACGTGTCGCCTCTGCCGCACCGCCTTCCGCAGCAGATTCAGCCGTCGCGCAGTCCCAAACGCCGGTGGCGACAAGTGAAACGGCGGCGGCCGAATCGGCGTCGACGCGCAGCTCAGTCGATTCTGAGCCCGCTGGCGCTCGCTCGGAGATCGTCGCGAATCCGACGCCGGTCGCCGAGCCGCAGACGCAGTCCGACAGCCGAGTCGCCGCTGCCAAATCAGCGCAGACGACCCACAAGCGCGAGACCAGCCGCGTGCGCGCCGTCACGGAGGCTGAGTCGACCCCTTCACCCGCCAGGCAGGTCGCGACCAAAAAGGTGCCGGTTCGCAAAGCCGAACCAGTCGACGATTCAAATCAGCCGCCGGTTCCGCGCGGTGCGGTTCGCGCGCAATTTATCGGAACGACTCCCGATGGTGAGTGGGTTTTTGGATTACCGTCCGACAAGCAGGGCACCGTGCGGCTGCCGCCGAACGACGATGCATCGAATCGTAGGCGTCGCCGAAGTCGTCGCGTCCCGGCGCAGGTCGAGCCCGACAACCAGGAACCCCCGCGGGTGCTGCCTGCGCTGCCGCCGGACGAGTAGCTCGTTCGCGATAAGAAGTCGGTTGCGGCGAACCCATCGGATGCGCTCATTAGCGCATGTCGGAGCACGAACAGAATCGGTCGGGCGGACGATTTCGAATTATCGCGGCGTTCGTCGCGTTGTGCGTGATCTGGAGCTCGACGTGGCTCGCGATCAAGGTCGGGCTTCGCGACCTGCCGCCCATTTCATTTGCGGCCATTCGGTTCGTCATCGCGATCGTGGCGCTTCTCGCCGTCTCCGTCGGCCGCGTGCGGCTTCTACCCGTCCAGCGCGCAGATGTCGTGCTGCTCGCGGGCACCGGCGTGCTGATGTTTGCGATCAACTACGGGCTGCTTTTCTGGGCCGAACTCCACGTCTCCTCGGGTTTGTCCGCTGTCCTGCAGGCGACAATTCCGATCTTCGGCATGCTCTTCGCGCACTTTCTGTTGCCAGCGGAGCCGCTGCGCTGGCAACGCGTGGTCGGCGCAGCCCTCGCTCTTGGTGGCGTGGCCGTGATCTGCTCGCGCCTGCTCGATTTTGGCGGAATGCTCGCCTTCTGGGGCGGCGTCGGGATTGTTTTTGGCGCAGCCGGCGCGGCGATTTCGAACGTGGTGTTGAAAGCGCGGAAGCTCGACCTCGCACCCGCGATGATCGCGGCATGGCAGATGATTTTTGGAACTGTGCCGCTGCTTTTGACCGGCTTGCTGGTTGATGGCAACCCGCTTCATTTCCACTGGACCCGCACCGCGATCTTCTGCCTTTTCTATCTTGCGATTGTCGGATCGTCGCTCGCCTTTCTTCTCCTTTACTGGCTGCTGCCGCGGATGACGGTGACGAATCTGCAGACCATCTCGTTCATCACCCCGCCGGGCGCGGTCTTGCTCGGCTGGGCCGCTGGCGGCGAGACATTCCCGCTCTGGACGCTGGTCGGCGGCGCGTTTGTCCTCGCTGGGGTCTGGATGATTTTCCGGCGGATCGAGCCGATCGCCGAACCCGGCGCCACCGCTGTGAAGTCAGCGGTGGCGCGCGGTTGACCGGGTCTCGCGCCAGCGACGCAACGTCTCCACGCCGGTCCAACACAACGTCAGCCAGGCGAGACCGGCAGCGACCGCACCGAGCACATCCGTCAGGTAATGCGCGCCGAGATAAATGCGCGTGAAGCCGATCGTCGCCACGATCAAACCTGCGATGCAGAAGGGCAGAGCGCGCTTCGGCCAGCGACGGATCGATTGCGCCGCGATCAACGCGAGCATGCCGTAAAACAGCGTCGAGCCCATCGTATGACCGCTCGGAAATCCGTAGCTCGTCAGGGTTACAAACGGATTTTCCAACACCGGTCGTTGCCGATGAAAGAAATGCTTCAGCAGGATGTTGAGTGCGCTGCCGCCACCCATGGCGAGTGCGAACGCGAGCAGCGGGTAGAATGATTTCCGCCAGAGCAAGACGAGCGCGGTGCAGCACGATGCACCGCCGATAAATCCGACCGAGCCGAAGAACGAACCGATGCGCGCAGCCTGCGTCGTGAGCGGCGTCGCCTGCTGATGAAACGACATCGCGACGTCCTCGTCGAAAATACGGGTGCCCGCGTTCCGCGACATGTCTTCCGCGATGTCGCCGAACCACCACCCGGCCGCGAGGATCATCAGCACGCCGATCGTCAGGTGGAGACCGAGGTAACCTTCGGGTGAAAGTCGCGCTTGCAGGAACCGCCGCTGCCGCGCGAAACGCCGCGTCGTTCGATCAACGGATGGGGTCTTCATGAGCGTGTCCATCCGTCCGCGCCCCGGTGAAAACGCTCGACCGACGACACATCGAAGACATTCGAATTCGCCGCCCAGATCCGCCGCTCGATCGCAATCGTCGGCCGCTCGATCCGGATCACATTCAGCGAATTCGGCTGTCCGCGGCTCCGGGTCGATGTGCTGGTGCCGGACGACACGATGAGCGCTGAGTACCCCGGCAAGCGATACCGCGTCGCGGTATAGCCTACGTCTGCGATGTGAAAATGACCGGCCAGCAGCATGTCCACGCGACACTCCGCCAGTGTTTCGATCGCCAGTCGCGAGCGGCCGACCACATTCCCGTGAGCCCCGGCCGGAAGATCGAACGGATGATGTGTGACCACAATTTTCGTTAGGTCGTCGGGCACTTGGCGCAGTTGATCGCGCAACTCCTGCAACTGCCGCCAGTTGATCCGACCGTCCTTCCAGGTCAATCCGCGGGCCGTGTTCACTCCCGCGACCGCAATCTCCTCATCCGCGAAAAACGGGTAGAGATCATCGCTGATATATCGGCGATAACGATCCAGGCTGTGCACGATTCGCTTAAACAAATTGTGCAACGGGACATCGTGGTTTCCCGGCACCACGATTTGTGGAAGCGGAATCGCGTCGAGAAATTCGCGCGCTTCGCGATATTCCGCCGTGCGGGCCCGCTGCGTGAAATCGCCCGAGATCGCGACCAAATCCGGCTTCACTTCGCCAATGAAACCGATCAGCGGCGAGAGGATCGCGGGGTTGGTGCGACCGAAATGCAGATCCGAAAGGTGAATGATCGTCCGCATCAGGCGACCGCCGCGTTTGCCCGCGGAACCAAGACCCGCAGACTCCGCGCGCGAATGCGATAGTGCAGCGGCGAAGTCATCCGGTTCACCTCGCCATCCGTGGCCACGAGCGGTCGCGCCTGGTTCGTCTCGATCACCGCTTCCTCGACGGCGAAGGCCTCGAAATCCTTCGCCTGATTGACCCGGCCGAAAAGCGCGTGCAAGGCGAGCCGGAATAATCCGAGCCGGCCGGTGCGATGCGTGAGGTAAAGACCGAGCTGACCGCCATCCAGCCGTTCGCGTCCCCCAAGATCGAACCCGGAAATCTGGTACTCATTGTTGCCGACGAACAGGAATGCGGTCCGCCGCGCGAGCTGCTCTCCCTTCACCGTGATCCGCAGATTCATGAACGGGAAGCGCCGGAACGCGTGCAGCGTTGCCCACGCCGCAGCCGACCATTTTCCGCGCGAGAGCCGATCCTGCTGCGCCTCGCGATTCGCCACAATCTGCGGATAGAGTCCAAGACTCGAATTATTCAGGAATACGCGCCCGTTCACTTCGCCCACGTCGACGAGCACGACATTTCCGTCCCTGATCGTTCGCGCTGCTTCCTCAATCTCGAGCGGCAGTTTCAGGTCTTTCGCGAAATGATTTAGTGTCCCGACCGGCAGCACGCCGAAGGTCTTCTCCGTGCTGACCAATTCGCCCGCCACCGCGCTGATCGTGCCGTCGCCGCCGGCTGCGATGATCGTCTCGTGCTTGCCGTCGCGGCCACGCTTCGCCAAGGCGGCAAGATCCGCGCTCTCATCCGGCGACACGATTTCCACCTCCGCGCCGAGCGCGGCAAAAGCATCCCGAATGGAGGCGCGCATCTTATCCGCGCTGCCGGAATTCGCGCCCGATCCGGGATTGAAAATCACAACCATTCGTTTTGAATCGCGCCCGGACCCGCTCTTGATTCCCCGCCCTGCAGCGAAGCCTCACAGGAGCGGCATCTGCGCGTCGTCCGGGCGGATTTCTGCGAAACGCACGCCGAGTCCCATCAGGCGTACTGCCTTGCCCGTGCGAGCGAATCCCTCCCCGAGCAGTTCGCGAAAATGTTCTAGCGACGGATCGAGTTTTGCCCGTTCCACCGTGGTCCGCGCAAAGTCCGCGAACTTCAGCTTCACAAAAATCTTCGTGATCTCGCGCCCGGGTTCCTTTTGCGCGATCTCCGCCATCAGTTCCTCGAACAACTCCGGCAGCTTCTCTTCACAATCCGCGAGCGTTTGGAGATCGCTCGCGAACGTCTCCTCGTTGCTCAGGGATTTCCGTTCCCGATCCGGCTCGACTGCGCGCGCATCGATCCCGCGGCACAGATCGAACAATTCGAGGCCGAATTTGCCAAACGTCTCGTGCAATTCCGGTCGCGTAAAACGCTGCAGATTACCGCACGTGGTGATACCGAGCCGCTCCAGCTTTTGCTCGGTGACGCGGCCGATGCCCCACAACTTCCGCACCGGCAACGTCGTCATGAATTCAGGAACCTGCGCGGCCGTCACTTCGAATTGGCCGTTTGGCTTTTGCAGATCGCTCGCGATTTTTGCGATCAATTTGTTCGGGCCGATCCCGGCCGAAGCGGTCAGTTTTGTCTTGCGAAAAATCAGCGCTCGAATCACCTGCGCGAGGGGCCCGGGCGCGCCCGGATGCGCGGTCACATCGAGGTAGGCTTCATCGAGGGAGAGCGGTTCCACGAGCGTCGAGAAGCGATGCAGAATCGCACGAATGACAGCCGATTCGCGGCGGTAAACATCGAAGCGCGTCGGCAACACGATCAGCTTCGGACAACGCTGGAGCGCCATGAACGTCGGCATCGCCGAATGCACGCCGAACGCGCGCGCTTCGTAGTTGCAAGTCGTGAGCACACCGCGACGGTCGCGCGCCCCGCCTACGCCGACCGGCTTGCCGCGCAGTTCGGGGCGATCGCGCACTTCGATCGCGGCGTAAAAGCAATCCATGTCGAGATGGATGATCGCGCAATCGGGCGGCGGCATGGGCACGATCAAATCCTGCCGCACGGAGCGCCGCACCGCCAGCGTCGCAAACGCGCCGTCATCCCGAGCGAAGTCGAGGGACCCCGTGGCCGAATCGAGAGCGGTGCGCCGGGGATGGCTTCGTGGCCGAAACGACGGTGCTGCAACGGGGTCCCTCGACTTCGCTCGGGATGACAGGGGCTGACGACATGGAGCTCTTCTTTTTTTGCCTCTTCTCGTTGCTCATGGTGGGCTGCGGCGCGGCGGTCGTGATCAATCGGAATCCGGTCGCGAGCGCGC
>JALYZW010000292.1 GCA_030945725.1 Verrucomicrobiota bacterium
GCGACGATGCCGATGGGTATGTCCCGCTCCGTGATCGGCAAAGTGTCCGCGTTCCCGGCCTTGCGCGCGCGGGATGCAGCCATCGCGCCAGCCAAACCGCTGGCGACAGGTTTCACCAGCTTCAGCAGCGTCCAAATCGCGGAAACACCGATCGCCCCGGCGCCGATGAAGCGCACTTTGTGGCTCCAGGTGCTTTGCGCGAGTGCGCCCGCCGCAGTCGTTAGGTCGCCGCTGAGCGCGGAGTAGAGCGGAACGAGCCAGCCCCAGCCAATGCAGGCGCCGATGAGCATGGCGATGCCGACGGACAATCCACAGAGGTGACCGATCGCGAGGAGCGCAAAGGAAAGAGAGAAATCATAACCGCTGACGCCACCGCGCCGGCCGATGCGGAATGTTTGCGCTACATCCGACGCGAAGATTTGCGTCGCGACGATGATGGCAAAGACGGCCGCCACGATTGATCCCCACACGACGGCGAGCAGCCCCGCGCGGCTGTGTTCAACTTCCGCCGCATTCTCTTTGTCGCCGCCGCTCCCGATCTTTAGCACTTCGGCGCAGGCGACGCCTTCAGGGTAAGGGAGGTCGGAGTTCGTGACCAAAGCACGGCGCAGGGGGATCGAGTACATCACGCCCAGGATGCCGCCGAGCGCGCAGATCAAAAACGAGATCCAGAACGGGAAGCCGGTCCACCAACCGATCATGATCAACCCGGGAAGGACAAAGATGATCGAGGACAACGTTCCCGCCGCGGACGCCACCGTCTGCACGATGTTGTTTTCCTGCACGGTCGCGTTTTTGAAATAGCGCAAGATCGCCATCGAGATCACGGCGGCCGGAATCGAGGTGGAAAAAGTGAGGCCGGCTTTGAGACCGAAGTAGACGTTGGCGGCGGTGAACACCAAGGTGATGATCACCCCGACAATCAGCCCACGGACTGTGAGTTCGGGGCGCCTTTTCTCGTCTATTTGTTGGTCTGGGTTCACGGCGGCGGATTGTGCACGGATGACCGCCGCCTGTCTATGCTCTTGCACAGCCAACTCGATCTCCACCTTCGAAATTCTGGTATGCCGGCAAAATCCAAGAAACAGCAAATGGCTGCGGGCGCAGCGCTCACGGCGAAACGCGGAGAGGCGTCGACGAAGTCATTAAAGGGCGCATCGAAAAGCATGGCGTCGTCCATGAGCGAGAAGCAGCTGGAAGACTTCGCCAAAACCAAACGCAAGAGTCTGCCGAAACGCGCCGGCGGCGCGAAGAAAAGCTCCGCGAAGAAACCGAAGAGGTAACACCTGGCGACAACGAAGGAGGCGATCCGCGCGGCCACGCTCGCGTTCGCCGAGGGGCGGCAGCCTCTGACATTCTGTCCGTCGGAGGTGGCGCGCGAAATTCAACCGGACGACTGGCGAGGTCTCATGGGAGAGGTGCGCGAAGTGGCCCAAGAATTGGTGGACGAACAGAAACTCGACTGCACCCAGGCCGGCCGCGGCATCTCGCCACTCGCAGCGAAAGGCCCGATCCGGCTCGCGCTAGCCGTCAGCCTGCGTGCGCCGAGTTAGCTTCCGCGTAATCGACAATCTCCGCGACGAACTTCTCGCCGAAGCTGTTTAGCTTCTGCTCGCCCACGCCGGGCACGCGCGCGAAATCGCCGAGCCGCGTCGGCAACATCCGCGCCATTTCGCGCAAGGTCGCGTCCGAGAAAATCACATAGGCCGGCACGTCGCGTTCATCCGCGATCTTTCGGCGCAGAACGCGCAACCGTTCGAAGAGCACCTCGTCGCATTCGATCTCGCCGGCGCGGCCTTTGCGTCGCTTCGACGGAATGTCGGCCGGTGTTGTGAGTGTGATCGACGTGCGGTTGCGCAACGCATCCATTCCGTCTGCGGTGATTTCGAGCGTCGCGAATTTTCCCGGCGCCGCTGCGACCAATCCCAGCCGCAATAACTCGCGCCCAATGGCCTGCCACGCCTCGCGCTTAATCTCGCGGCCGATTCCGTAAGTGGAAATCTGATCGTGACCTCGCTGTCGGATCGCTTCCGTGTTCGCGCCTAACAAGACCTCGACGATGTGATTCAACCCGAAGCTGAATCCGCTCCGCTGCTGCACGCGCAGCACGCACGAGAGGAACTTCTGCGCCGCGATGGTGCCGTCGAAAGTTTCCGGCGGATTCTCGCAGTTATCGCAGCCTTCGCAGCTCGCCAGCTCCTCGCCGAAGTAGCGGAGCAGCGTCACGCGCCGGCATTCACGCGTCTCCGCGTAACCGATCATGGTCCGCAATTGCTCGTGCGCGATCGCCTGCTCCGGCGCGCTCTTCTCCTCGATAAAACGCCGCTGTTTCACCACATCGCCCGCGCTGAAAAGCAGCACGCATTCGCTCGGTAAACCGTCACGTCCGGCGCGACCAGTTTCCTGGTAGTAGCTCTCCAGGTTCTTCGGCAAATCGTAATGCACCACGAAACGCACGTTCGGTTTATTGATCCCCATCCCGAACGCGATCGTCGCCGTCATGACCCGCACGTCGTCGCGCAGGAACGCCTCCTGGTTCCGCGCCCGTTCGCTGGAATCCAGGCCCGCGTGGTATGGCTTCGCGCTGATCCGATCAGTCGTCAGTTTTGCCGCGAGCGAATCGGCGGTTTTCCGGCTCGCGCAATAAACGATCCCGCTGTCGTTAGGCCGCGCACGCAGAAATGCCCGCAACTGATCGTAGGCCGATGCTTTCCCGACCACGCGATACGTCAGGTTCGGCCGGTTGAAACTGGCGACATAAATGCGCGGCTCGCGCAGCTGCAGTTGCTTCAGGATATCCTCGCGCACACGCGTCGTCGCGGTCGCGGTCAAAGCCATCACCGGCACATCGGGCAAGTGCGCCCGCAGCTTTTTTAGCTCGCGATATTCCGGCCGAAAATCGTGGCCCCATTCGCTGATACAATGTGCCTCGTCGATCGCGATCTGCACGACGTTCCACTTCAACGCCTTCTCCAGAAAGCCTTCGAGCATGAGCCGCTCCGGCGCCACGTAGAGCATCCGATATTGGCCATCGTAAAGCCCACGCAATCGTGCGCGTGCCTGGTCGCCGTCCAACGTCGAATTCAAGAACGTCGCCGCGATCCCGCTCGCGCGGAGGGCGTCCACCTGATCCTTCATCAACGCGATCAACGGCGATACCACGATGGTCAGTCCTTCCCGCAACAGCGCCGGCAATTGGAAGCAGAGCGACTTTCCGCCGCCCGTCGGCATTAACGCAAACACGTCCCGCCCCGCGAGCGCGTCCTCGATAATCTCGCGCTGTAACGGCCTGAATTCGTCGTAGCCGAAGTGTTGCTTGAGCGCGCGATGCAGGTCGTCCACGCAGCTATCTAATCCTGGGTGCGCGTTGCGGATAGGATTATCAGGCAGGGAAAACCTGACCAGACCGTGCCCTGCGCGAACTCCTATGTTTTGCCGACGGCCGCGGCATATTACTCTTGTGACAAGTGCCACTCGATACGCCCGCGTCCTCGCGATCGCGTTCACAGGAACCGTCGCGATTGCCCAGGAATCGCCCTCGGAAATCCAGCCTACTCCGGCGCCGACGGCCGCCGCCGAAGTACCTCCCCACCTTACCGCCGCCGTGAGCGCTGCCAACCCCGCAGACGCCGAAGCCGAGGCCGACCGTGCCGCAAATCTGGAGCGCCATGGCAAAAAGGAAGCGGCCATCGAGCACTATGAACTCGCAGCGCGATCGGCCGAGGAGTTGATCGCGGAGATGAACCGGACCAACGTGCCGCAGGCAGATCGGTCGCTGGACATTTACTACCGCTGCGCCACTTCCTACCTGCACGCGGGCCGGTTGCTTGCCTTCCTGAAACGCGAGGACGAACGCAAAGACGAGGATCTCCAGAAGGCCGCGCTCTATCTCGACCAGATCGAAAAGATCGAGAGCGAACGCGCGCAGCGATCGGGCGGTCGGCTCAATCCCGAAGTGTGGCGCGTCCGAAACGCGGCCGGGTACGCTTCGTTTCTACAAGGCCAGCTCGCGGAAGCCCGGCTCCATTACCGCGCCGTCCTCGAGATCAACCCGAGCTACAAACCCGCCGAACAAGCCATCGCCGCAATCAACAAAATCGAGCAGGAACAGAACGAGATGTTCACCCCGCAAGGACCCACGTTGCAAAAAGAGAAAAAACGCCGGCTCTTCCAAAGGATCATCGACACGTTGAAGCTGGTAAAATCAATCGTCCCAATCCCGCTCTGAGGCTGACCGAGGACTCCGAGGCGGCTTACAATCCGAGCGTCATCACGCTCCGCATCCGCTGCGCAGAACTTCGCGCCGCGACGTTCCGTCGAGACGATAAACCACCGTCGCTTCACCTTCGTAATATTCGGAGTGCAGCACAATTTCGTATTTCCCGTCGCCATCGAGATCGAGCAATCCCGCGACGCGATATCGATTCGGCGCACTGAACTTCTTGGCCGCTGGATATAGCTCGCCATCGATCAACGTGGTTTCGACCTTTCCGCGCACCAGGTGTCGCAGCAGAACAACAGAATAACTGCCGGCCGAGGCGTTCGGTGACATCGGTTTGTGCGTCGGAAAATTCGTCGCCGAGATCACCACTTCGGGCTCGCCGTCAGCGTCGAGGTCGCAGCGAAGAACCTGCGTGATTTTGACTTCCGATCCGTGCAGATCGTGATCGTCGAGAAACCGGCGCACAGCATTGACGTAAGCGGGCTGCGACGGCTCGAGGGTGCGGACTTTTCGCGGCATTGCGTTCCACGGCGCGGCAAGCGCGATGCAGTTGTCCGCTGACTTGGGCGAGATTCGGACCTCGAACGATTCCGGGCACGGAGGGCCTGGCGAAGTGGGCGCCGTTCCCGTTACCGTTTGCGCCCGATCGCCGAGGAGGCAATAGAGCCGATATTTTTGGGCGCGGGGCCGCTCCCGCGCCGCTTTTACCGGGTCGAGCCACGCTCGACCATTGGAGGCGCCGAGCAAATAACCGGTCGACGCATCGACGATCGAACAGACGCCGGCCGCCATTGCGAGACTGGAACAGCCGATCGTGAAGGCGACGATGAGCAGACCGCGGATCATGTGGCCACTGCGTGACTTTCGCGCACGGGCCGTCATCGTTGACGCGACCTACGAACGCCGCTGGTCGATTGCCTTGATCAAATCGTCGATCACTTCAGCGCGCGGCCTCGCGCCCAGATTTCCCTGGCCATGGACGCGGACGCTGACTGCGTTGGCTTCCATGTCGCGGGCGCCGATGACGAGCATGGTGTGCACTTTCATTTGTTCGGCGCTCGCGATCTTCGCTTTGATGTGGTCGTTGCTCGCGTCCAGTTCGGCGCGGACTTCATGCGCGCGGAGTTCGGCCTGGATGGCGCGGGCGTAGTCGACGAGCGCCGGATCGTCGCCAATCGGCAGGATGCGGACCTGCTCGGGACTGAGCCAGAGCGGGAAGTTGCCGGCGTAGTGTTCGATCAGGAAACCGATGAAACGCTCGTGCGTGCCGAGAGGGGCGCGATGGATGCAGAGCGGAGTTTTCTCAGTATTGTCGCGATCTTTGTAGACAAGACCGAATCGCGCCGGGACGGCGAAGTCGACCTGATTGGTGGCGATGCTGAACTCACGGCCGATCGCACTCCAGACCTGCACGTCAATCTTCGGTCCGTAGAACGCAGCCTCGTTAGGCACTTCGACGTAGTTGATGCCGGAACGCTGCAGGACGCCGCGTGTCATGTCCTCGGTTTTCTTCCAGAGCTCGGGGTTATCGACGAATTTCTGGCCGAGCTTGGCCGGATCGTGCGTGGAGAAACGCATGACGTATTTGTCGATGCCGAAGATCTTGAAGTACTTCAGATACATTTCGTTCACGGCATTGAACTCCGTTTCGAATTGATCTTCCGTGCAATAGATGTGCGCGTCGTTCATCTGGAGCGAACGGACACGCATGAGGCCGAAGAGTTCGCCGCTCTGCTCGTAGCGATGGCAGGTGCCATACTCGGCGAGGCGCAACGGCAGGTCGCGGTAGCTTCGCGGGACCGCATCGAAGAGCTTGTGATGATGCGGGCAGTTCATCGATTTGAGGTAGTAGCGACGAGGCTGCTCGTTCAAAAACACCAGGCGCGTCTGGCACCGGTTTTTTTCTTCGAATGCGGCAAGCACATCCTTTGGCACGTCCCCCGCATCGATGACGGCGCTGATTGCCTGCTCGAATTGCACCGCGCCGGAGATCGGCTGGTAAATATCCGAGCCTTCCGCACGCAAATGTTTTTCGAGAATGCTCTTCGCGTCCTCAATCTTCGCTTCAAGCGCCGCGACCTCGTGAGCATCTTCATTCAGTTCCATGGGCGGGAACATCGAGTCCGCGTAGTAGGGAAGATGACCACTCGTTAGGTAAAGGCTTTCCCGAGCGAGGTTCGGCGTCCGCACGCGGACATAACCCGCCGCAAACTCTGTCTCCTTCGCCAGCTTCTCGAGTTCTTCGATGATCGCGGTGCCGCGCGGAAGCCAGAGCGGCAGGCCGGGGCCGACGTCGTCGTCGAAGGTGAAGAGTTCCAGTTCTTTGCCGAGCTTGCGATGGTCGCGTTTCTTCGCTTCCTCCAGCATCGCGAAGTAAGCGTCCATCTCGGTCCGATTCTTGAACGCGGTGCCGTAGATGCGCTGGAGTTGCGGGTTCTTCTCGTCGCCTTTGTAGTAGGCGCTGGCGACATTCGTAAGCTTGAACGCGCCAATGTTGCCGGTGCGCATGACGTGCGGCCCGGCACAGAGATCAGTGAATTCGCCGTTGCGGTAGAGCGAGATTTCTTCGCCTTCAGGAATGCCCTGGATGATGTCGAGCTTGAAC
>JALYZW010000271.1 GCA_030945725.1 Verrucomicrobiota bacterium
ATCGTCGTGGGTAATCTCGCCCGATCCAGTGCCGACCGAACGAAGGCGATGGCCGAGGCGGAAGAAGCGCTGCGCTTGGATCCGCGGCTCGGCGAAGCCCACTTCGCGCGGGCAAAATGTTTGCAAGATGCAGGCGACCACAATGCGGCGGCACGAGAGATCGATCTAGCGTTGGCGGACTTGCCTGATGATACCCACGTCGTTTATCTGGCGGCGTCGCTCCACCGGCGGCAAGGAAAGTGGGAACAATCGCTGGCGGAGTTTCGCAAGGCGCTGGCGCTCGGTCCGAGTAATCTCAGCTCAGCGACCGATCTGGCCTATCATCTCTCGCAGATGCGTGATTGGCCCGCTGCGACTCGGGCTTGGGACCGTGCTCTTGGGGTCGCCCCCGAGTGGATGTTTAACAAAATCTGCCGCGCCTACGTGGACCTCTGGGCCAAAGGCGACACAACGCGCAATAAGGCGCTTCTCGCCAGCACTCCGCCCGATTACCAGGGGCAATTCCAGACGTTCCTCGAGTGGATGCGTTGGGATACCAGCCTCATCGAACGCGACCCAGCCGCGGCGGAAGTCGCCGTCGCCGCGATGACAGCCGATCCGCTGCGTTACGGATATCCAGTGCCGGCGCCGAAGAGCTACTTCCGCGGCTGCATCGAACTCGTGCGAGGCAATCGCGAAGCGGCACTAGTCCAGTTCGAACAGGCACGAGGTAAATGGGAGACTGACGTCGCCGCGCGCCCCGATTCGGCGCAACTTCATGCTCAGCTCGGCCTGCTGTATGCCTTCATGGGTAGAAACGAAGAAGCGATTCGGGAAGGCGAGCGCGCCGCGGAGATAACGCCGCCTTCAAAAGATGCCTTCGACGGCACGGGCGTGCAGACGGTGCTCGCGATGATCTATGCGCGCGCCGATCAGCCGGAAAAATGCCTGGCGCTCCTTCACCACCTCCTGACCGTTCCCGGCGCGCTAAACTACGACACGAGCATCACGTTGGGTGATCTGAGGCGGCGCTGGCAGTGGGATCCGCTCAGGACGAACCCCGAGTTTCAGAAGATCGTGGACAGTCCGGACCCGAAGACAGTGATTCCGTGAGCGATTCCGCCGGCGATCAGTTCACCCTCTGTGCAGCGGCAGCGCCTTCAATGTCGCCAACCACCGCGCGCTCTCGCTGCATCGCCTGGAGCAAAACGCGGTAGCTTTCGTCATCGTGTTTCGCGAGGAGTGTGCGGTAGAGGTTTTCGGCCCTGGTATATGTGCCAGTCGCGCCGGGCAAATCGCCGCGAGCCCGTTGCGCAATCGCGAGGTATTGATACGCGCGGCCTTCCGATACTTGAACGCCGGCATCATCCGGCCGCCCAGCCGCGACCTCATGCAGCAGAGCCGCAGCACGCTGGGAGTCTGCGAGAGCGGCCGCCGAATTACCGGCGCGCCATTGCGTTCCAAAGTCTGCAAGGAGCGCCTCCGCCTCCCCGCGCAAAGTAGCGGAGCGTTCCGCCGTCTTGCTCATCTGCCAGACGAGGGCTGCACCGGCAGCGGTGACCAGGATGAAGCCCATCGCTGTCAGGGCCAAGGTTGTCTTGTGCCGCGCAATGAAGCGCCGACCGACGTATCCAGCCGTATTCGGTCGTGCACGGATCGGGTGGCGATTGAGAGATCGCCGAATGTCTTCGGCGAACTCGCTGACCGACGCGTAACGACGCACCGGTTCCTTGCGCAGCGCCAGGAGCGTGATGTTGTCGAGATCACCGCGCAATTCCCGCCGCCGTTCCGCCGTCGTCGCCGCAAGGCTCGGTCTGATCGGTTCCTGCTCGCAGATAACATGCATCATCTCGTGCGCTGTCGGAGTGCTGCTCGCAAACCGGTGCGGCGCCGCGTCCGTTAGCAGCTCGTAAAGGAGAGCGCCGAGCGCATAGACGTCAGACGTCGTTGTCACTGCCTCGCCTCGCGCCTGCTCCGGTGAGGCGCAGACGGGCGTCATCCGTCGTTCGCTCGTCATGGTCAGTTGATCTGCGTCGCTGGCAGGATCAAGCACCTTCGCAATGCCGAAATCGAGCAGCTTCGGCTCTCTCGCGTCTGTCACGAGAATATTCGGCGGTTTCAGGTCGCGATGGACGACAAGGTGCTGGTGCGCCAATTCCACCGCTTCGCAGACTTTTAAGAATAGCTGCAGCCGCTCCGCGATCGGCATTGCACGTGCGCGCGCAAAAGTTGTCACCGGTTCGCCTTCAACATACTCCATCACGAAAAACGGCAGTCCGTCGTCGGTGGTTCCGGCATCGAGCAGGCGCGCGATGTTTGGATGTTCCAGTCGCGCGAGAATGCGGCGCTCCACGCCGAATCGGCGCAATACCTCCTCCGTATCGGTGCCGCGTTTCAGTAACTTGAGCGCGACTTCCTTTTCGAATTCTCCATCAGCCCGCCGGGCGAGATAGACGGCGCCCATTCCGCCGCGTCCTAACTCGCGAATCACTTCGTAGCTACCGAAACGCTGACCGCTCTTAGCCGCTTCCTTCCCCGCAGCGCTCGCCGTGCGATTCGCCGCGCAACTCTCCAGGACAGCAGTCTCCTGCGCGAGAAGGGATTCTATTTCACGCATCAGCGTGGTGTTCCCGCCGCAGGAGCGACCAATGAATGCCGCGCGATCAGCCGGCTCTTCTTCTAAGGCATCGGCTAGAAGATCTTTGACCTCTTGCCAGTTCGGGTAGGCCATTGTCGGTCCCTAATCGGCTTTGGTTAACTCCCGGCGCAACCAATGCTTCGCCGTCGCCCATTCGCGCTTCACCGTGCGCGGTGAGATTTCCAAGGCTTCCGCGATCTCTTCGATTGTCAATCCGCCAAAGAAGCGTAGCTCAACAATCTCCCCCTGCCGCGCGTCAAGGCGCTCCAATTCGCCTAACGCGTCATTCACGGCGACGAGACTGAGATCCTGCCCGGTGTAGTAGTCGACCTCGTCGTCGAGCGTGAAACGAACCGCATTCTCGCCACCACGTTTTTCCGCGGCGCGAGCCACGGCGTGGTTTGTGAGGACGCGCCGCATCATCCGCGCGGCGATGCACAGGAAATGACTTCGATTCGCCCACTTTGTCCCATGCTGGTGCGACAGGCGCATGTAGGCCTCATGCACGAGAGCCGTTGGCTGCAGAGTGTGGCCGCTTCGCTCACTGCGCAGGTATCCCGCGGCCACTCGGCGCAGTTCGTCGTACACAGTCGGCAGCATTTGTGTCATGGACCCGGACTGCGTCGCGTGGGCCGGCAGCTTTAGTTCAGCGAGTAGCTGATCTACTTCGGCGAGATCGCCGTCTGTTGGGGCCTCCGTTTCCGTCATGCTGGCGTTTTTACTGAAAACGCTGAGCGGTGTCTAGCTCGCCTCGTCGATTTATGGCCCCGTTTCGTGCGCGGTCCTGCGTTTATAGCCAATCAGAGTTGGCACCACGCCGACTCGCCCGCAGTCAAATCAGTCAAACAACCTATGAAAAGAATAATCAAAGCAGTCTTGGCAACTGCGCTCTGCGCAGTCGCGCCTCTCTCCGTGAAGGCTGATAGCGATCGCCTCGTCGTCAGCTTCACTGAACACTTCTCGGCATTCGATGGCACCAAAGGGCAGCTCGATGGGGACGTCGCGCTTGCTGGCAAGTACAACGACAAAGGCACGCGGCACGAGGACTTCGTCGTCACCGGAGCGAACAAGGACGGGAGCGAAGTTTATATCAACATCACGGGAACGATCATGGCAACGCAAGGCACGATCGCGCTGCAGGCATGCGGCACGATTCACTTCAAAACGGATAAGATTGCCTACGTCGAAGGTCCTGAGTCGATCATCGGTGGAACCGGCGCTTACGTGGATGCGAGTGGCAAAGGCAGCTTTATTGCCTCGCAGGACATGGCCGGTGCTCCCAACCAGATTGTGGGCACTTTTACGATCGATACGGCGCCTTCCCGCCACTTCGCAAACATTAGCGCCCGCGCCTATGTCGAGGACGGGGAAAGGGTGGAAATTGGAGGATTCATCGTGCAGGGCGGAAGCGACGTGACGCCCGTGGTTATTCGGGCACTCGGACCGTCGCTGACGAAAAGCGGAATAGCGGCGCCGCTGCCTGATCCAACGCTCGACTTGCGCGACAGTAACGGCGCACGCCTGGCATTCAACGATAACTGGAAAGATGAGCCGACCCAGTCAACCGCGATCTCTAATGCCGGACTCGCTCCGACCGACGATCACGAAGCCGCAATTTTTGCGATGTTACCGTCGGGAGCATACACCGCCATCGTGGCGGATAAGAACGGAAAATTCGGGACCGCCCTAGTCGAGATGTACAATCTCGGCGAATAACGAACGTCCGAGCAGCAGTGATTGAGGCCTCACGTTTTTCGCGTGAGGCCTCTTTGCATTTTAGTTGGCCCCTTTTCTCAAGCTTTTCTGCGTCACTGCTAAACGACAGCTCGGTATTACTCC
>JALYZW010000273.1 GCA_030945725.1 Verrucomicrobiota bacterium
CGGTCCCGGTGACATCGCGGAGCGCGTAAAGTTTCTTGTCCGCGGGACAGATGTCGGCCGTTTGCCCGATCATGAAAACGCCGATGCTCTGGAGCTGGGCGAGCGCGCGCTTTTCGTCGATGTGAACGTTGAATCCGGGGATGCTTTCGAGCTTATCGAGCGTGCCGCCGGTGATGCCGAGGCCGCGTCCGGAAATCATCGGCACCCAGACCTCGTCGCATGCGAGCAGGGGTGCCAGGACGAGCGAAACTTTGTCCCCCACGCCGCCGGTCGAATGCTTGTCGATCTTCGGCGGAGAACCGGCTGGATACGTGAGAATCCGGCCACTTGCGATCATCGCATCGGTCAAGTGCTGGGTTTCAGCCGCCGTCATTCCGCGAAAATAAATCGCCATCGCGAAGGCGCTCATTTGGTAATCCGGAATTTCGCCGTCGGTGAACCCACTGACGAAAAATTCGATCTCGTCGTCGGTCAGCTCCTGGCCTTCGCGTTTTTTTTCAATCAGAGAGGGAACATGCATGGGTAATCAGATAGGCTCGGGGGAAAGAAAGGATGAGCCGAGCGGCCAGCTCTCAGGCAGCTGGAATGATGCCGCGAGCGACGCCGCGATATCAGCGAAGGTCGTCCGGATTCCAAGCTCGCGCGATTCGCCGCGATGAAGGACGAAGAGCGGCACTTGTTCGCGCGTGTGATCCGAGCCGCGAAAGGTCGGGTCGTTGCCGTGGTCGGCCGTGATAATCACGAGATCTTCCGGATCGACCTTCGATAGGAACTCGCCGAGCCACCGGTCGAAGTCGCGCAGCGCCTCAGCGTAACCCTGAACATCGCGTCGATGGCCGTAAAGCATGTCGAAGTCGACCAGGTTGGCGAAGATTAATCCCGCGCGCTCGCTTTCCCAAAGGTGCGCGATCTGTTGCATCCCCTGTCGATTATTTGCCGTCGGGAAAGATTTTGCGATTCCTTCGCCGGCAAAGATATCGCTGATTTTTCCGACACCGAAAACAGGGACTCCGTTTTCGATTAACGCGTTCAAGACCGTGCGTGGCGGGCGCATCGAAAAATCGTGCCGTCGCTCCGTGCGTTGGAATTGGCCCGCCCGACCGGTGAAAGGTCGAGCGATGACGCGCCCGATCCGAAATGCATCAGCGTGGCGCCGCGCAATCGCGCAAATCTCGTTGAGTCGCGACACCGAAATGACCTCTTCGTGCGCGGCGATTTGCAGAACGGAGTCCGCCGAGGTGTAAAGAATGGGCCGGCCGGTTTCCGTGTGTTGCGTGCCGAGCTCATCCAGAACCACCGTTCCACTCCGCGCGAAGTTTCCGAGGAACGATACGTCCGCCTCGTTCTCAATGGCGCGCACCAGCTCGTCTGGGAATCGATCGTAAACCGAAAACGGTTCGTCCAACACCGCGCCCGCGATTTCCCAATGCCCGGTCGTGGTATCTTTGCCCGCGGAGCGTTCCTGCATCCGCCCATAGCTCGCGCGATATCGCGGGGTAGGGCCAGACTCCGCCGGGCCTTTGACTCGCGCGCGAGCAGCGCAATCGAAAAGCTCCAGCAAACCTAACGAGTTGAGCGCGGGCAGTTGCAGATCCGGAACACGCTCAAAAATATGTCCGAGCGTATTCGATCCCGCATCGCCGTAGGCGGCTGCATCGGCAGCGCCACCGATGCCGACGCTATCAAGGACCAGAAGAAGCGCGCGCACCGCGGATCACGTTCCGATCGGATGCCACGCGGTCTTCATCTCGACGGTGTCGACGATCCAGTACGGAGTCTCCGCGGCGCGCGTTCGCCAAAGGGCGGGCGGCAGATCGCGGCGAAAGTAGCGCTTCACATTAAACTCGCCGCCGCTTTGTAGAATGCGGCCGATCCTTTCGTCGCCGGAGGCATCGACGATCGCATTCACATCCATGTGACTCGCGACGTGCGGCGCGAGTTCCGCGCGGTCGCCGGCAAGCATGTTCACCACGCCGCCCGGCAAATCGCTCGTCGCGATGATTTCAGAAAAAGTGAGCGCGGGCAGCGGGTTCGCCGTCGAAGCCAGCACGACGGCGGCATTCCCGGAAAGAATCACCGGCGCCACGAGGGACACGAGCGCAAGCAGCGACGGTTCGTCCGGGCAAACCACGACGACGACGCCGGTCGGCTCTGGCATGGTGAAATTAAAATGCGAGCTCGCGACTGGGTTTACCGCGCTGAAAAGCTGGCTGTACTTATCCGTCCAGCCCGCGTAGTGGACCAACCGGTCGACCGACTCCGCGGCTTCGGTCCGCGCGAGAGCGGGCGTGGCGCCGTTGCCGGCGATTTCGTCCCGCAACTGTTCCTGGCGCCGCTCGAGCATCTCCGCCGCACGGTAAAGAATCTGCCCACGGAGATACGCGCTCTGTTTTGCCCAACCC
>JALYZW010000038.1 GCA_030945725.1 Verrucomicrobiota bacterium
GGGCGAATACGTGGGCCGGATTTATCTTGGGGTCAGCGAAAAACCGCAAAGCGTCGTTCGGCATATTGTGAGCACGCCTCCGCCGCCGCGGTAGGACGCTTGGCCGTTCGTCCCGACCGCGTGACTCCATGATTTCTGTCATCGTTCCGACGCTGAATGAGGCGGAGAATGTCGAGGAGCTGGTGCGTCGGATCACGGCGTGCGATCGCTCGCCCGATGAGATTCTATTTGTCGATGATGGCTCGACCGACGGCACCCGCGAGCGAGTCCAGTCCCTCGAACCCTTCGCGCCAGTCCGCCTGCTCGCGCGCGATGCACCGACGCTAGGATTATCAGGCGCCGTCATCGCCGGCGCGCGCGCGGCGCGGGGCGACATTTTGGTCGTGATGGACGCGGACTTGAGCCATCCGCCAGAACGGATCGGTGACCTGGTGCAGCCGATCATTGCCGGTTCCGTCGATATGGTGATCGGCAGCCGTTACGTCGCGGGCGGGTCCACTCCAGGCTGGCCACTTTGGCGGAAGGTAATGTCGCGCCTCGCCGCCGGCGCCGCTTTCCCGCTGACTCGTGTGCACGACTCGATGGCCGGTTTCTTCGCGATACGCCGCGCGCTCCTGCTTGAGTTATCTCCGAAGGCCACGGGGTTCAAGATCGCTTTCGAAACGGTTGTGCACGGCAGGCCGAGACTACGTGTACTCGAGATTCCGATCGCTTTTCGGGACCGCGCGCGCGGGACGTCGAAGATGACCTTCGACGTGGCGGTGCTGTTTTTCTTTCGCTGGCTGGCCGCGGCGTCACGCGCCGTTTTTCGTCGGGGCGGTGCCGGCTAGCGGCGGTGGCGACAGGGCCGGCGCGCCTTTCATCTGCCGCAATTCCAAAGCCAGCCCGACGAAAAGTAAGAGCGTGGCGAGGAACGTATTGCCGTAAGTCTGGGCCGTCACCCGGAATGGGATCGTAAGAGAAAGGAGCGCGACCGAGGCGATCGCCCAGCCCAGCAGCGCGTTCCTGTCCCCGCGCAAGAGCCGCTCAACGACAACCGTGAATGGGTAGAGAAGCCAGGCGTATAAGTAACCGAATGACAACGGCGTGAAGATGAGAATCAAGAGCAGCAGCAGCGCGAACTCGATCGCGTCGGTGGCCGGCGTGCGGTTCGCGCGCCGCGGCATCACGGAGATGTAGACGAGCCCGAGAACCAGCCCGACCGCGAGAATGAGGCCGTTCACGGTGGAAAATTTCAGGTTCGCGAAATTCGAATAAACGGGAACGTGCGGTCCGAACGCGGGATCGGATTCGATGTGGCGAAGCATCCGATTGGCGACGCCCCAAATGGATTGGTTGCGCCAGGAATTGCCGCGGCCCGCGCGCTGGGCGACGCCGTTTTCGTCGTATTTGAAGAGCATTCCGGAGGACCATCTTTGCAGGTCCTCCTTCGCTCGAGTGTAGCCGCGGAAGGGGGCAGGCAAGACGATCAATAGAAATGCGAGAGCGACGGCAAACGAAGCCGCCGCGACCCAGTATCGACGGTAGATGAGATACACCAGCGCCATGGCGGGGAAGGCCTTGATCGCGGCGGCCAACGCGATCAACACGCCGGCCGAAATGTAGCGCCGCAGTTGCAAGAAGCAGAAAGCGCCGAGCATCAGCGCGAGTAGGACCAGGCTGACCTGGCCGAGAAGGAAATTTCCCCAGACATACACGATCACGATCACCCCCGGGATGAGGTAGAGCAGATTGTGGCGGCGTTGTTCCGGTTCCGTCGCAAGGCGAATCGATAAGACAATGCTCGCGATCCACGCGGCGGCGTTGACGAGCACGAGCACGATAATCAACCCGAGCTGCCCGAGTGCGCTTAGGGGCGCGAGAAAAACCGCGCACGGCGGCGGATACATGAAGGGAAATTTCTGCGTGCCGGAGCGCGGGTAAACGTCGCCCCCATGCAGGACCGCCTGGCCGGCGTCGTACCACACGATGTAATCCTTGATGCTGTGGCCGCGGATGCAGTGCTGCACTGGCACGATCGCGAACACGAGCAAGACCGCACCGAAGAGCAGCGCAATGGCGCGGAATGCGGCGGGGGTGTTCAAGCGATCTACGAGCGGGCGCTTGGGGCTGTTCGTATCTGAGTTCATCGTTGAAAAACAGGTGTATCAGCAGTGAGAGCGGGCCGTTGTTGATGCCAGACCGTAGACTGCTCGAATGCGTGCGCGATCTGCAGAAGCCGAGCTTCGTCGAGCGGCTTGCCGAGCAGTTGCAGCCCGATTGGCAAAGGTTGGCCTTCGTCGCTCCGGGCAAAACCACAAGGCAGGCTGAGGCCGCAAATCCCGGCGAGACTGGCGGCGGTGGTGAAAATATCGGCCATGTACATTTGCAGCGGATCGGTCATGCGGGCGCCCAGTTTGAAGGCGGGGAAAGGCGAAGTCGGCGAGATTAACGCATCGACTTTTTCGAAGGCATCTGCGAAGTCACGCCGAATTAATTGCCGCACTTTTTGTGCGCGCAAATAAAAGGCATCGTAGTAACCGGAGCTAAGGACATACGTCCCGAGAAGGATCCGCCTTTTCACTTCCGCGCCGAATCCTTCTTCACGCGTGCGTCCGTAGTGATCGAAGAGCGAGCGCGGATGGTCGGCCCGATATCCGTATCTGATGCCATCGAAGCGCGCGAGATTTGCTGACGCTTCCGCCGTCCCGATGATGTAATACGTCGCGATCGCGTACTCCGTGTGGGGCAGGGAGACCTCGACGATCGTCGCGCCTAACGAGTCGAATTGTGCGATCGCGGCGTCGACCGCTGCTTTCACTTCGGGGTCGATCCCGTCGAGCATATACTCACGCGGAACACCGAGGCGCACCCCTCGCAGATCTTTGCCGAGCGCAGCGGTGTAATCGGGCACGGGCTCACCAACGCAAGTCGAGTCCTGCGCGTCCGGCCCGGCGATCGCATTCATCAACAACGCGGCGTCCCGAACCGATTTCGTGATCGGCCCGGCCTGATCGAGCGACGAGGCGAAGGCGACGAGACCAAACCGCGAGACCCTGCCGTAGGTCGGTTTCAATCCTACCACGCCGCAAAATGCGGCCGGCTGCCGGATCGAGCCGCCCGTATCCGTGCCGAGCGCGCCGGACGCTTCGTTCGCGGCGACGGCCGCCGCCGAGCCGCCGCTCGAGCCGCCGGGCACCCGCGATAAATCCCATGGATTCCGGGTTGGCCGGACGCTCGAATTCTCGGTCGACGAGCCCATCGCAAACTCATCCATGTTGGTCTTCCCAAACGGAATCGCGCCCGCCTCTCTCAGCTTCTGCACGACGGTCGCGTCGTAAACCGAGCGATAATCTCGGAGCATTTTCGAGCCGCAGGTGCATGGCTGTCCCGCAACGTTGAAGACATCTTTGATTGCGATCGGAACACCGCCGAGCGGCAGGTTCACATCAACGTGGTCAGCTCGCTCGGCCGCTTCGTCGAAATCGATCGAGAGGTACGCGCCGATTTGTGGATCGACCTTTTCGATTCGGTCGCGTAAGGCCTCGAGCACTTCGCGCGGTGATACTTCGCGCGCGCGCAGCAAAACTTGCAGATCGGCGATGTTCAACGCCGGCAATTCCGCCGGCGTCATTCCATCACTTTGGTGACGATGAAAAGTCCGTTCGCCTGCCGCGGGGCATTGCGCAGCGCCTCTTCCGCCGTCAATCCCGACCGCGGTTCGTCTTCGCGAAAGACATTGAAGAGCGGCCGATCGTGCGCGGTCGGGTCTACCTGCGAGACGTCGACTTCGCGCAGCTTTTCCGCATACGCGAGCACCTGCGCGAGCTGCGTTTGAAAAAGATGCGCTTCCTCGTCGGATAGATTGATCCGCGCCAATTTAGCCACCTCCGCCACATCGAGATCTGCCGGCTCGGCCATGCGATCTCAGTCTAGAAATGAAGGTGACTGGCCAGCCAGATCACCGCCGCCGAGAGGGCGAGGACGAGCACGATGAAGACGATCCGGCCTTCGCGTTTCTGCTTGCGCAACGAGCGTGGTGGAGCACTTCGATAGCCGCCGTCATCCCAGCGGGTGTCGTGCAGAGCAGCCGAAACATCGAGGCGGCTGCGGCCTTCCGTCGCCCGGCTCAACAATTC
>JALYZW010000062.1 GCA_030945725.1 Verrucomicrobiota bacterium
ACTCCGCTTCGCTTCGCTCGGGATGACGCCACCTAATTCGCTCAGTAGCCGAAGCGCGGATCCAGTTTCTCCATTTCTCGCGCAGCGTACTCGAGCTCGGCCGCGGAGAGATAATCACGATGACCGCCGACCTGGCCGCGGCGGACCTTGAAGGATTCCGGATCAGCGACATCGCCGGCGCGGAGGATTTTGGATTCAAACGCGCCCGCCGCTTCCATCTGCTTCATGTGGCCGAAATCAGAAAAGTTAAGCGCATATTCGAGCGCTTCAGCGTCCGCTGTTTTCTCGCCGAGGAAAGCGAGCATCTGCCCGAAAGTGTCCGCCGGCGCGCGTTGCAAGGCTTCGTAGCGCACGATATGAAAGGCGGGTAACGGAGAGAACTCGCGCAACCATCCGTTCATAGTGAGGATCATCGAGGCGATGCCAAAGGCTGGATCGCGCAACAGCTCGCCCGCGCTTTTTTGTTTGAGCTCCGCGGCGGTCTCGCGCGTGCGGCGCGTGAGCTGGATGAAGAGCGAAACGAACGCATCGCGCGGGTCGCGCACGAGCAGAATGATCTTCGCGCGACGTATTTCGGCGGCGGGGATCAGGTACTTTCCGCGAACGCGGGCCCACCAGTCGGCCTTGGTCCGCTCTTCGAAGAGATCATGTGAATAGACGATGCGCGGGATGCGCGGATCGCAGTATTGCTCTGGGGTAAGGGTGAACTCGCGGCCGGTGCGCTGACAATAATACGCACAGAGAAAAGTTCGGAGCCAGGTGCGCCCGCTCTTCGGAATCGAGACCACGATTGCGTCACCGCCCGAAAGCTCGCGCGCGCGGCTGCTGAAGTTCCAGCGCAGGCTCATCGTAAACTAATCGAGGTCCAGCGTGTGGTGCTTTTGCTGGTCCAGAGCACGCTCCGCGCGTCTGCGCGTAAGCGACCGGCGCACGCCGCGGACGAGCGAATTATCCGAGTAGGTCGACCGGAAGTGCGGCGAGATGGCGACCGCGTTCGCGCGACATAATTCAAGCGCGTCTCGGGTCCAGAGACCACGCACAATCGCAGACATCAGGTAGGGGATCGGCATGTTTTCGCGCCGACCGTAGGAGAGAATTTTCAAATCGCGCGTGCGTTCGCTTCCCTCTCGTTCCATGTCCCAGCCGTTTTCGCCTTCCCGCAGGACCGAGGCGAACTTCCGGCGATTCCAGAGCGTCACTTGATTCCGGGTTCTGCCGTCGGAATCGACAGGCACAACTCCAAACCGATCGTTCAACGGTTCGAAGTCTGGTTCGCGATGAGTTCTCGCGCGCAGGCAGAGGGAGTCGGCGCCGCGGGTGAGGGCGTCCGCGAAATCCTGTGCTAACTGCGACGCGCGGACTGGTGCGGTGAGGAAGTAATCTTCCTGGAGATAGAGGATGTATTCGGTCGGGATTTGCTCCAGCGCTATCTGAAGATTTGTGGCCCAACCGCGATCGGGACCGACGGAGAGCGGCTGAATCGATTTCGAGCTAATCCGCAGTTCGTTCGTGAGCAGGAAAACAGGGAAGGGGCAGGCCGGCCATTCTTTGCGGAAGAAGAAAGCGAACGGACGCCAGACGTCGAAAAACGCATCGCAGCTCGACACCAACACGGTGACTGAGCCGACAAAATCTTTCAGGTCAGGCACGACGAGATTCCTGCGGCAGCGGTTCCGGGCCCGCAAGAAGTTTCTGCACTCGGGAGCGAGTGCCCGTCATCACGAGGTGAAGGCAGCGCAGCCGGATCGAGGGTAATTTCATCGGGGCTCTGACCTCGCTCGGGTTGACGACTGGTCATCGGCCGTTCCGATGCTTGAAGCGGAGTCGAGCTTATCGTATGATCCACGCTGTCAGGGGGCGCACTGGTTTCGACTCGTAGTTTGAAGCACAGGCGGCATGTCGAGGATGGTTCGTTGGCCTCGTTAAAATCCGAACCAAAAAAAATAAACGCAGATCACCAAGATCTCGCTCTCGCGGCTTAATTGACCGTGATGTTTGGAGCTGGACGCCTGCTACGGCGCCAAACATGGACAGCAGGCTAGTCGGACGGCGGAGTGACCGCGCCGGACGATGAAGGATTTCGTGGACGCTCGGGAGTCGGCAGTGTGCCGGTGCATCGTTTGGCTCCTTAAAAATAAGCATCGGATACACATGTAGAAGCTTGCGTAGATGGCTTCGAGGACAGGGGTTCGACTCCCCTCGCCTCCACTTTACCGCGCGGCTTCCGCTTCAGTCTTTCCGGCTTGCGCCGACATTGGTCGTTAACTCGTTAGGCTGGTTCACCCAGTCAACCATCAACCAAATCCTAGACCCACTTGAAGTGGGGCGCTTGGCGTCCCGTGCGCCAGGGACGCGAGCTAAGGTTTCATTCCGCTCCAACCATGCGGTATTTCGCTGCCAGTTCTGGCTTCTGCCACTCCATGTAAAGTTCGGCCAGACGCTGACCGGCAAGCCGCAACCGCCGACTGCCGGGATCTTGGGACTGTTTTAGGCTTGCATAGCTCTCGAGCAGTAGCGGTTCGGATTCCGGAAAGCGTTTTTGCGCGGTCAGGAATTCGCCAAGCGCGCCATTTGCCACAGCGCGCAGAAAGTGCGCCTCCGGTGCGTGCCGGCGAATCTCGACCGCGTCGCGCAACAGCTTTTCTGCTTCTGTCGCGCGATTTGTCTTACTGTAGATTAATCCCTGGATCGTGACCGCCGTCGGGTAATTGATGTAGCCCTGACCCGCAGACGCTCGATAAATGTCCAGAGCCTCTTTGATTTTAGCTTCAGCCTCGTCGAATCGGTTTGCCGAATACAGAGTCTGCGCCTGAATACGGAGATTGTCTCCCAACGGCACATAAGAGCGGTCATACAGTTTTCGGTAGATCGCTTCGGCTTCGCGCAAGTTCGCTTCCGCCTCGTCAAGCTCGCCCTTCTCCATCAATGTGCCGCCCAGGATGGTAAGACCGGGAGACAGCGCCGCCCCGGAAGAGTCGTTGCCGAGTTGCTGGCGAAGTGATGCGAGTAGCGAGCGAACCATTTCTTCGGCTTCGTCAAATTTCCCCTGATCGGCTAACGTCAAAGCGAGGACGCTCTGAACGGTGCCCATGTTCAATTTTTCTTTCGGCAGCGCTTGGGCATTGAATGCCACCTCTTCGCGCAAAAGCACCTCGGCTTTCTTTGAATCGCCCAGTGCTCTTCGCGCTAGCGCGAAATTGAAGAGGGCTGACATCAAGTAATCTCGGGCTTCAACCGTTCCTCTCTGTTGGGCGGCGCGAAGAGCGGAAAGGTTCTGCTGGTAGAATCGATCCGCCTTCGCGTAGTCGCCCTTGATGCCCCAAAGTTCGCTCAACAGCGCCAGAGTCTTGAGAGTTTCGAGTTCGTCAGCTCCGTAAATTTTCTTTTGCGCTTCCAGCGCGGAGGTTAAATTCCGTTCGGCGAGATCGTATTGTCCCTGCGATAGATAACTCGCGCCGATGATGCGTTGGAGCGCGGCTTTGACTTCCGGCTGAGTTGACAAGTCTTCCCCGGCGAGTCGTCGTGAGGCTTCGTCTAAGACGTCTTTGAGGGTCGCGTCGCCCTTACGCTCGCGTGTGACCGACCTAGGATCTGAGGCGAACAACATTTCCTGCAAGAACCCGCCGACGGCTTCGGCTTTGGTTCTCTCGCGCCGCGCGACGCGCGTCTGCCAGATACTCGTGGTTAAACCAGCGATAATGGCAAACAAGACCAGAACCGTCGCCGCGACGCCTATCTTGTTACGATAAACGAACTTCGAAACGCGATACCTAACGGTGTCTTGCCGAGCTAACACCGGGAGCCCGTTCAAATGCCGGCGGAGATCTTCCGAAAATTGGCTGACGGAGCCATAGCGGCGCGTAGGGTCTTTCCGCATCGCCATAAGGACAATGTTATCGAGGTCGCCTCGGAGCGATTTACGGTGCCGAACGTCCGACTTTTGACCTCTCCTGAACACGGTGCTTGGGCGGGGGGGAATTTGTTCGGTGATCACGCGCGATAACTCGTTAGGTCTGGTTCCCTGCAGCTCATAGGGCTTGCGCGTCGTGAGCAGTTCGTAGAGGACTACGCCGAGGCTATAGACATCGCTCGCGGTCGTGATGGCCAGGCCGGCCACCTGTTCGGGGCTGCAATACTCCGGCGTCATCGCGCCCCCCAGCGTCATGGTGGGCTGGCCTGCCGGCGACGCCTCGTCGTCAAGTAACTTCGCAATGCCGAAGTCGAGCAGCTTCGGTTCTCCTTCGGGCGTAACGCGGATATTCGCGGGCTTCAGGTCGCGGTGAATCACGAGATGCTGATGCGCGTAGCTCACTGCGGCACAAACCTTCTGGAAAATCCGGATGCGCGCCTCGACCGACAGTTCCCGTTTGCTGCAAAACAGATCGAGCCGTTCGCCGTCGACATATTCCATCACGAAATAGGGGACGCCGTCCGTCGTAACACCCCCTCCGTAAAGCCGCGCGATATTCGGATGATTTAAGGCGGCGAGGATTCGCTCTTCCGCCCGAAAATGCCGGATGATGCTGCGGGTCGCGAAACCTGACCGGACGAGTTTGAGAGCGACCTTCCGTCCAAGATCAAGATCTTCGGCAAGGTAAACTTCGCCCATACCTCCTTCGCCGAGCAATGAGAGGATTTTGTGATTCCCGATAACTTGGCCGATGCGCGCCGTCGCAGCGTCGTCGGCCAGCGCAGCGAGATCGATGGAGTAACCCGGTTCCTCGATGAAGGCTTTCGCGTTCTGCTCGTGACTCAGCAAGGAGATGACCTCAGTGCGCAGAACCGTATCGTCCCCGCAACTTTCTTCGACAAAGGAAAGTCGCTCGGCATCGCTGCGCTCGAGTGCTTCTTCGACGATTTGCGCGACGCGCTCGGCGCGATCAGGCTGCATGCGAGCTCTCGAGTTCGCGAGTCAGCCAGAGCTTCGCAAAGCTCCAGTCGCGCAGGACAGTTTTCTCGGATACCTGGAGCACTTCGGCGATTTCCCGCGCTTCCAATCCGCCGAAGAATTTGAGCTCAACGACTTCGCTTTTGCGGGGATAAACGCGGGCGAGATTCTGGAGCGCGCCATCGAGTGCGACTAGGTCCGGGCGGCCGTTCGGCGCGATCATGCGCGCTTCCTCGAGCATTACTTTCTGCTCCAGTCCGCCGCGCTTCGCTGCGTTGTGCGACCTGGCGTGGTCTACCAGAATTCGGCGCATCAGCCGCGCGGCAATACCGTAGAAGTGGGCGCGGTTTTGCCAGGTGGCCCGGGCATCGTCGTCGACGAGGCGAAGATAAGCCTCGTGGACGAGCGCGGTCGGCTGAAGCGTGTGGTCGCCGCGTTCTCGTCTCAGATAATCGCGGGCCAGATGACGGAGCTCATCGTAGACCAGTGGCATCAGGCGCGCCGCTGCGTCACCATCGCCGCTGCCCCAATCTTGTAGGATTCGCGTGACCTGATTCGCGCCGTCGGGCTGGCTGTTTAATTCCGAATTTTGCGTACTGCGGACTTTACTCAGCCAGGGAGGATCTTGGGAACTTTTTTCCATCGCGATTTGGCTATTTGATTCGCCCATTTGTCTAAAGCCTAGCGGCAACGTTTTTGGGCTCTGGGAACCGGGGCGCAAGTGCGGCGAGGTGCCTCCCGATTTCTGGCGAGCGCAACTATTACCGCCGCTGCGGACGCCCCGCCTGATGCCTTCTGCCGATTGATGTCCGTTTTCGCAGGCTTTTTTTCGCATGACGTAGGGAAGGACATTGCCATGACACCAGACCTATCCCGCCGGTTCAAAGAGACGCAGCTTTCGTTTCCGAGATGGCTTTGCGCTGCCCTGCTAGTGTTGTGCGCTCTGGTGCCACCAGTCAGTGCACAAATCCTGTATACACGAGCCGACCCGAACGGGAGACAGACCCTGCGCCAAATTAATCCGGATGGGAGCGGGGACACGGCGATCGGGCTCCCATTTCCAAACTTGTTTACACCGACCTGGTCGCGCGACGCAGCGCTCTTCGCTCTTACCGCGGTGGACCCGGCGCGGCCGAATCAGCTCACGCTCAATGCCTTCACCGTCAATCCCGCGAATGGCGCGATCCTGAACGTAACGAATTTCGAGGATAAGAAAATCCCCGATGGCTCTTACTCATTCACCTACGCGCTGTATAAGGCGTTCTCGCCGGATCGCGGTCGAATGGCGGTGAACTCGTACATTCGCTCCGGCGGCGGCGCACCGGGACCCACTCCACCGCCCGGCGGCGCTGCTCCCACGACGACGCCGATTCTGCAGATTTTCCCGACCAACGGCGATCCCGGCCCGCTGGCTACGGTCCACGTCGGACCGTTCCGAGACGAGATCCACCATGACGGGGAAGGCGTGGATTGGTCGCCGACGCAAAACATCCTTGCGACGCCGGTCAAGATCGACACGCCATTGCAGAGTGGCGGTGGCAGGGGCGAGACGACGGCGCTGTTCCTGGCGGAGCCGGTGACGAACGCGGGCAATGCGCGCCAACTTACCTTTCCGCATACGGACCAAGTGGCGACACCTACCTCGGGATATGTGTACGGGGAGCACGACTTTCAGCCACGATTCTCGCCGAACGGCGCCAGCGTGGCGTACGTCCGCTCCTTCCAGATCGCCTATACGACGAATGGCGGTGTGCCTAGCCCCGACGTGCAGGCGTTGAGAGTGATTGACCTAACGAGTGGTGCGGATCGACAAGTGGTCCAGTTCCAACAAGGTCTCTATATCAGTGGGCTGGATTGGTCGCCGGACGGGACGCAGCTCGTGTTTGATCTGGGCCAGCAGGCTTCGAGCGGAGGGGTTCCCATTCAGGGAGTACAGCCTGGCACGGATGCGATCTACCTGGTGAACACGGATGGTTCGAGTTTCCGGCAGTTACTTGGCGCGGTCTCTTCGACGCCCGCGTGGAAGCCGCCTTTCACGGCAGCGCCAATTATCTTCGGGAACGTGAGCACGCGGGGATTTGTGGGCACGGGAGATAACGTGCTGATCGGCGGTTTTATCATCACGGGTAATCAGGCCAAGAAAGTGTTGATCCGCGGGATGGGTCCCTCACTCGGCGCGGCCGGTGTGCAAGGAACACTGCCGGATCCGTTTCTCGAATTGCATCAGGGTAGCTCGATCATCGCGACGAACGATAACTGGCAGCAGGCGGCAAATCCGAACGAGATACCGAACGGCTTTGCCCCGAGCGATGCCCGTGAGGCAGTGATCGTCACGACCCTTCAACCAGGCGCCTACACACCTATTCTTAAAGGAGCGCATGACGAGAGTGGCGTGGCGATTGTGGAAGCGTACGACTTGACGCCGAGCGCCAGCGCGAAGCTGGGTAACATCAGCACGAGGGGCTTCGTAGGTACGGGGGATAACGCGATGTTCGGCGGCTTCATCGTCACCGGAGGCAGTGCCAACGTTATGGTGCGCGCCTTAGGGCCATCCTTGCAGAGCGCGGGCGTCCCGAACACGCTTCAGGATCCGACGCTGGATTTGTACGATGGCAACGGCGTCCTGACCCGGAGCAACGACGATTGGCAGCAGGCTGCGAACGCGAACGAGATCCCGAACGGTTTCGCGCCGAGCGACCCGCGCGAAGCAGTGATCGTGGCCACGCTCGCCGCCGGCAACCACAGCGCGATCGTGCGCGGGAAGGGCGGGACCGGCATCGCGATCGTCGAAGCCTACAACCTGCAATAAGCCGGCGAATTGTCGCCGCTCAGGTGCCGCGCGAAATTTATCTACGAAAGATGTCCGATTGGGGAACGCCGTTTTCGCATTGACTAGTGAAAGCCAAATTATGATCCGAATTTACTCTCTTAAGTCTAGTCTCGCCACCTTGATCGTGCTCGCACTGATCTTCGGGTGCCGTGCAGAATCGAACGCACAAACGATCGAAGCTGTGTTCCAGCAAAACGCGAACGGTCAACAAC